>JAGBZZ010000071.1 GCA_017652965.1 Clostridia bacterium
GAGGAGCGCAGGCGTGCGTAGTAGGTGTAGCGGTTCAGGATCTCGTCACCAAGATACCAGGGCTCCATATAGTAATCCCAGTTGTTTTGCTGGCTCCACGGCATTAAGAAGCCGTAGTGTGTCGAGTCGGCCTCGTGAATGCTGATATCGCATCCGGTGTTTGAGTGGCCGCACATCGCGTAGTTCATCACCGAGACGAGGGTGCGCGCCCCGCCCCCCGTATCGCCCGCCCAAGTGGCGGCAAACTGTTGTGTACCGGTGTAGGCCCCTGCGGTATAGATGAAGGGGCGGCGGCCGGTATGCCCGAGAAAGCCGGACTGCATCTCCTTTGCGAGGAGCACGGGATAGATATTATGGACCTCTTCATCCAGGTATTTGCCGCCCCAGAGCCTGTCGGGGTGGTTCAGTACCTGCCGGGAGCCGTCCAGCTTGAAGGCGGCGGCACCGTTGTCCACGAACTTTTTGAGATGCTCAAACCAACGCTCGCCGCGGTTGGTAATGCGGTCCGACCAGATAGAGGCGGAGAGGTGCGGGTCAAGGATCTCGGCATCCTCGGGGAATTCGTATTTCTCCTCCGCGGGTGCCGTGCTATCCTCGTGATAGAGAAAGTCATAGTCCTCGCAAAGCCAAAGCGAAAGCTGGACACCCATTCTCCGCAGGGGGTAGAAGATGGTGCCGTGGTCGCTCTGGTTCTCCGGCTTCCAGGAGATCAGCGGGAATTTCTTGGTGTCCCACTTCTTGTTGTTTGTAAAGTCGTAATCCTGCGCCATCCAGCCGGGCTCAAGCCCGATGGTGTCAAGCGGGATCTCCCTCTCGCGGAATTTCAGCGCCGTTTCAAAGAGATCGCGGTAGTTGGAGCGCGTATTCATCACAAAGGTGAGGCCGTAGGCGAACTTCGGCATCAGGATCGGCCGCCCCGTGACCTTTGTCACCTCGCCAAGCAGGGCGGCAAGGCTGTCGGCACGGAAGAGATAAAAGTCGATCTCTCCGCAAAGCGCGCGGATCGTGAAACGGTCGGGGTCGGTATGGCCGAGGTCAAAGACCGAGGCGTAGGTGGTGTTCAGCACCAGAGCCCAGCCGTCGCTTGACAGCACCACGGGCATCGGGCCGTAAGAGCGTACGTTGGCAATGTGCATCACAAGCTTAGAGCCGCGGATCATCACGCATTCGCGGTTAGAGTCACCGCCGCCGAAGAGGCGCTCGCCCTCCGCAAGTGGGATATGGATCGAGTATTCGCGCCCGTGGCGCTCAAGCTCAAGCGTGACCTTGCGCTTGGCGGCAAGGGACAGGGTGTCCCCCGATCTTGTCAGGATATCCCCATCCTCCAGCGGCCGTTCCTCTGTTTGGGTGCCGATCACGCCGTAGCGGCTCAGCATAGACGAGGGCTTTTCCGCTTCGGAGATATGAAAGATCTGCTCCGAGGCGGTCTTTAAAATCAGCTTCATGTTTTTCTCCTCCATGGCAGAATGCGTTCTTCTGCCGTTTTTTATTATAGCAGGAAAGCCTGCGGATTACAATAGAAACCGCTTGCTTTTTCAAAGGTTTTGCGGTGATGGCGGAAGATGTGTTATCCCCGCCGCCCGATATCAGACCCTCGCGAGAACCCTTACGGCATACGGAGAGAGGGGGGGCCGCGCCGTCAAGGATCTCGGAGGTGAGGATGCCGCGGTATCGGCTATGCGGATTTCGTCGAGACCGACGGGCTCGCCTCTAATTTTGAGACGGTGGCCGAGCATCCGCTTGACTGGCCGCACGACAGCATTCACTTTTCGCGTGGGGCGCTCTATCTGCTCGGTAAGCGCTACTTCTGTGCCTTTGACGCCATC
>JAGBZZ010000072.1 GCA_017652965.1 Clostridia bacterium
GCGGTGATTTCCTTAATCATAATGGTGTCCTTCCTTCGTTCAGTCGTCTTTTTTGTCTTTTTTGAGGGGGGCAGAGGTGATGCTGCTCCGTCCGTTGCCGCCGTTGGTGGCCTTTTTCTTCACAGGCGGTGCCACAGGCTCGTCGTAATCGTCGTCGTCGATATGGTGGAGCGAACGGGGGCGGGGCCTTTCCTCGTCGGTGTCGTAGGCGGTCGGGGCGTCGGCAGTTGCCGTGCCGTTCCCGGTCGCGATGCGGCGGCGGGGCGCCTTGCCGCGCAACTCACGCTCGGCGGCCTTCAGCTCCTCCTCGGTAAAGGTGGGCAACGGCATCAGCTTCGCAAGCAGGAGCATCTGGGCAACGCCCAGGACCGCCTGGAAGAACCAGTAAAGGCCGAGCGCCGCGGGGAGGGAGAAGGCAAGGAACAGGGTCATAAGGGGCATTGCAAAGTCCATGATCTTCATCGAGGTCTCTGCTTCTTTTGTCTGGTTCTGGGCCGCCATCATCGGGTTCAGCCAGCGCGAAAGCTTCATCGTGAAGAACTGCGAGGCAAATACGATGACAGGGATCACCAGCGCCCAGCTCCAGAAGAAGGGGGCCTTGGAAAGGTCAATGTTGCCGAACAGCAGAAAGTTCGGCAGGGTCGCATCACCGAGAATGTCGGCATAGGAGGCGGCGTTACCGCCGATCTTACCCACGATCTCGATCTCGTTTGCCACATTTGTGACACCCACGGCATCGGCAAGCGCCTTGACCTTGTCGGCAGAGAGCATACAGATGTAGGAGAGCGGGCGCTGGATAATGCGGTAAAGAATGAGGATAAGGGGGAGCTGGATCAGCATGGGAAGGCACCCGGAAAGGGGAGAGTAGCCCTCCTTCTGCTGCATTTCCATGATCTCCTGCTGCTTTTTCCGCATGGTCACCTGGTCGGTGCGACCTGCGTACTTCTTTTCGATGGCGTACATCTTGGGGCGGAGCCTAGCACCCTTGATCTGGTTCTTCTGCTGCTTGATACCAAAGGGGAGAAGCAGTAGCTTGACGATCAGGGCGAACCACAGAAGCGCCAGCGCATAGCTCTCAAAGCCGATGGTGTAATAGCAGAAGCGGATGACATATCCAAGCCCCTGATAAATAAAATCGAACATTAGCTTTCCTCCGTATTCGGTGTTTCGTCATCCTCCCACGATCTGCTGAACGGCCGGATCCCTTTCAGGGGAACGGGGTCATAGCCCGCCCGACAGAAGGGGTTGCAGCGCAAAATGCGCCACACGGTAAGGAAAAGGCCGATAAGGAAGCCACGTTTTTCAAATGCTTCGATCGCATAGGCAGAGCAGGTTGGAGTAAACCTGCAGCAGGACGGTTTTGCGGGAGAGATGAATCTCTGGTAGCCCCGTATGAGCCAGATGCAAAGACGCTTCATAGCGGGAGCTCCAGTTTTTTGAAGGCACGCATAAGGTCGCGTGCGATATCCGTGGCCTTCGCCGTGACGGCGCGCTCACGCGCGGCGATCACAATGAGAAAGCCGGTCTTGATGGGCACCTGCCGTACAGCGGTGCGATAGCCCTCACGCAGGATGCGCTTGGTGCGGTTGCGCTCGACGGCCGAGCCGAGCTTTTTGGAAACGGTGAGCCCGATGCGGTTGACGATGAGCCCCTCGGGGTGTGCCTTGGCAAGCCGCTTGGCGGCGTAATCGGGCAAAAGATAGACGGCAAGCAGATCGGTCACGTAGCGCTTGCCCTTTGAATACGCTTTGGAGAACAAGTGGTTTTCACAGATGGCGGGGAACTTCATGCTGACCTCCCTCCTTGGCAAACAAAAACTCCGATATAGGCCGAAGCGGATATCGGAGTTTATTGTCGGCACATATCAATAGGTAAGCTGGGCTCTGCCTTTGGCGCGTCTTCTCTTCAGAACTTTTCTGCCGTTCGCGGTTGCCATTCTCTTGCGGAAGCCGTGCTCAACTTTTCTCTGTCTCTTCTTGGGCTGGTACGTTCTCTTCATGGCGACACCTCCTTCTCTTGGATA
>JAGBZZ010000073.1 GCA_017652965.1 Clostridia bacterium
CACCCCGTAACACGAAAAATAGCAAAAAAGGGATTCTATGTAAGCACATAAAATCCCTTTTCCTTTTCGGTTATGCCGGGCGCCAGCAAGTGCTTCGGCGTGCCGCGTGCCGCGAGCACGCGCCGGGGGACGAAGGTGAAAACGCCACAGTGCGGCGTTTTCATCCGAGGAGTCACGAAAATAAGAAGCCCGAGGACGGAGCTATGCTCCTACACGGGGCGACTATATTTTCGGAAGGGCAGTGAGAGCGACGTTAGCAAACAAAATATAATCAATTGGCAGAAAAGCCACAGGCTTTTCATCCCTAAAACAAATCAAATTACGAAGATGCAAAAAAGGGACACATTGCAAAAACAATATATCCCTCTTTTCCTTTTCGGTTATGCCAAAATACGATAGCCCCGGTATCAGCGCATGATGTAATATAACCAAGGAAATCCCTTGCGATCCTTTGCATAACGGGATCTCCGCATGCAGTCAAAGGACATTTCAAGGTGCGTGCGCTCCATGATCTCGGTCAGGCGGTGGTCGCGCACGTCGGCGGCAAAGCGGTCGGTCTCGGCGGTGCGGGTAGCCTCGTCCTCGATCCGCGCGATGGCGGTAAAGCGTACCGAAAGATGCTCACGCGCAATGCGGCGGCGGATCACGGGGTCATCCTCTGCGGCCTCGGCGGCGGCAAAAAGCTCTTCTGCCTTCCTAAGAAGCTCATCGGTCAGATAGTCGGCATCCGGATAGTCGAAAAGCCGCATGGTGTGCCCCTTGACGGCCTCGGTCATCATGGCAATATACTCTAAGATATAGGGGGCACCCTTGCCGTACATCCCCTCGCAAAACTCACGGATCAGGGGGGCGGGATCGGTCTCGGCCTTCCACAAAAGATGGCCGACAAGATAGGTCTTCAGATCGTCAAGCGCCGCGCCCTCACCGTACGAGAAGTTCCCCTGCTCCAGAACGCCGCGCACCCCCTTTTCCTTAAAGGTGCGGATGTTGGCGGCCAGGGTGTAAAAGTTGGGGAAGGGCTGGAGATACTGACGGAAGTTGGTGGCATAGTCCCAAACGTAGAGACGGTTCGTGATGCGCCCCCATTCCTCCGCATCCTGCAAAAAGGCGGCGGGCGCCCCCTGCGGGTTGCGTGTGGCCAGGGCCTCCATCGGCTCGCCCCATTCGCATTCGATGCTGCAAAGCCGTACGATCACGTTGGGGTGCGGGCGCACGGTGCGGGGGGCGTGTCGGGAATACATGTAGGCAAAGGTGTGAAGCAGGATGCTCGGATGGTCGGGCACGATGGCCTCGGCAATGCGGTTGACAAAGCGGATCACACTGGCGGCGGGCGAGCCCTCGGCCTCGTCATACGCGCGGCAGGTGGGGCAGGTGCAGTACATGTTGTTGTCGTTCTGCGCTACCGAAAACACACGGCACTCGGGATTTTCGGCGATCCAGCCCTTGAGGGTCTCAATGGCGATGCGCAGGCTATCGGGGTGCGAAAGGCAGGGCTGCTTCGGCATGCGCAGGCCTCCGCGCTCGCAGTAGTACTCGGGATGGTCTTCAAAATACTTCTTCGGGGGCACCAGGTCGTCAAACGAGTGATGACAGTTGAAGAACTTGAAGCTGCCACCCTTTTCGGCCGAAAGGTCGGCAAGGGTACTGTTCAGGCGCAGCTTAGCCGAAAAGGCGCCGTCCCACGCACCGCGGAAATAGGAATCCCGATATTCAAAGTCGGGCGTTTCCAGAATATCGGTATCCGGGATCACAAGGGTATCGGTGCTGTCGATACGCTCGACCGACTTGGTAAAGGCACGGAAGCCGAGAAAGCGCCGTAAAAATTCATACACGCCGTACAGGGTGCCGCGCGGGGTCGCCCCGGTGATCAGAATGGTTTTGCCAACCGTGCGGATAAGAAAACCGTCCTCTCCCATGCGGGAAAGCTCCTCGTCTGTCAAGTATTCTTTACCGTTTCTCGTCTTGTAGCCGATATAGATCTCGGGGCCAAGCGGGTCGAGCCGGTCGGAGTAATAGGGGATAAAGACCCCGGTGGCGCGGTAGATGTATTTCTGCAGCTCAGCGGCGGCATATCGCTCACAGGAGGCAGAAAGATTGGCACCGACGATCTGATAGTGCGCGATGCTGTTTTGGATAATGGTGTAGGAACTCATGCTTCTTCTCCTTACTGCTATATTTAGAGTGGATCCCTCTCATCATGCGCGCGGCTCGGCCGTAAGGCCTGCCCTTCGCAGGGCACCGTATACCATCGGGCGCTCGCACACCGCCAGGCAGTAGCGCCGCGCGTCCTCGCCGAGGGCACGGCAGATCAAGGGAATGAGGATATCCTGATAGGTGGTCAGCCCTCCGCAAAGCACGACCGTAAGGGGGGGCGATTCTCCGTGTGAGCCTGCCGCGGCACTAATAAGCGATGCGATGCCCTCGGCATTTTTCTGCAGGATCCTTTCTGCGACGGCATCCCCACTGCGGTAGGCCTCAAAGACCAGGGGTGCCAGGGCGGCGACGGCACGCTTGCCGTCACGGTAAAAGGTTGCCAGCTCGGAAAGCACGCTTTGCCCGCCAAGGTGGGCGACTGCCGCCCCTGTGATGGCGGTGGGCGGGCCGCTCCCTTCCTCCTCGTGCAGGGCGGCAAGGATGCCGTCCCGTCCGATGGAAAAGCCACTGCCAACGTCGCCGAACAGGTAGCCAAACCCGCCGTAGCGTGTCACCGTGCCACCCCGTTTGGCAAAGGCGATCGAGCCGGTACCAAGGATCACGGCGATCCCGTCCCCATCTCCAAGGCCTGCCGCTACGGCGTTTTCGGCATCACTGCCGCAGCTTGCCGCCGCAAAGCGGTATTCCTCCAAAAAGCTTAGGATCAGGTCGCGGTTGCGGCCGGTGATCCCCCCTGCGATCCCCGCAAAGGCTGAGGTCTGTGCGTAGGGGTATCCCCGCATCACGGTGCGTATACCGCGCGCAAGGACGTCACGCATGATCTCCTCGCCCACGTCGTTCGGGTTGCTGGCCTCAAGGACGGTGCGCGCACGCACCTGCCCCTCGGCATCGGTCAGAACAAAATCGGTCTTGGTGCCGCCGCCGTCAATGCCGAGATAATAACGGACGTCCCCCCCCTCGGTAAAAAGATCGTCAATGCCGATCCCAAGGGCACGGGCAAGCTCGGGCAGGACGGCACTTGGGGGCAGGGCATGGCCACTTTCCCATTTGCTGATGGCCTTTTCCGAGTATCCAAGCCGCTCGGCAAGCGCTTTTTGCGTCATGCGCCTCTCACGGCGCACGGCACGCAGGTTATCCGAAAATACGGCCGCAGTGTCCTTCATGGCCTTCCTCCTTTTGGCGGTTCTGTCTCTATTATACCCGCTTTTTGGAGGAATTTCAACCACCGATTTGTGGAATTACCGACAAAAACTCTACATATCGTAGACTTTTAGCGGGTGACACGTGCAATAAACAAAAAAGAGAGAACAAAGGCTGCTTCTCATAAGGAAGTTTGGATATTTCTTGTAGGGACCGGCGTCCTCGACGGTCCGCAAAGTCATAATTGCTTCTCAGTAAACAAATAGAAATCCCCGACAGATTTTCAAAGGTCTGTCGGGGTTAATTCATTCTGTTCTACAAATTGGAATTGGTAAGCGTTAAATTCTCTCAGTTGACCAGTTTATGTCTGTTTTGATAACTCGTCCCGGAACACCGCCAATAATTACATTTGGAATATCATAGTTTTTGCATAATGTAGTGGTCGCAGCAACAACGGAATCTTTTGACACATGTACACCTTTTAAACAAGTTACTTTAGTTCCAACCCACACATGGTCCTCTATTACGATGTCTTGTGATTTATTGATACGCTCTCCTTGCATATTCAAAATTGAGTGAGAATCTCCTGTTCTAAAATGCAAATCACTAGAAAATAGACAATTATCACCAATATGTATTTTAGTCCCTTCAATTGCCGCAAAGTATGCTTTCCCACAAAGACTTGTATGGAAACCAATTAAGATTTCATTATTTGAATCTTCAGTATACAGTTCAACTTGATTAAGATAGGAAAAATCTTTGATAAAAATTCTGTTATTATTCCCGTGTAGAATGATAGCACTATTTTTTATTCTAACAAAATCACCAATAATAATCTCGTTATCACAACCATAACTAATTATTTTTAAACCTTTAATAACGGAAACTCCGATTGAAACCTTGCATCCCTTTGCTCGTAATTTGTTTCTTGGCGATATGTTGTTATAAATTGTTGAGCAAAAACTGAAAATTTTGTGATGAGAACTAACAAGATTAATAATTTTATCTTTATTCATTGTTTTGCATTCTCTACTTTCTGTTAGACATATTCTTATTTATCGTTCTATTTTATCGCGAGTTTCGCATTTGTATTACAAACGTGTCGGGCAAAGCCCATACCCCTAAAGATGCACGAGCGCATCCAAAGGCTCTCCCTTTGGGAGAGCTCCCGCGATAGCGGGTGAGAGGGTTCTTTGCGTACAGCCCCGCCCTCTCAGTCGGCTTCGCCGCCACCGTCTCGCCGCGGCTCGGTCACGCTCGGGTTCTGACACCACACCGTGGTGTCATTCA
>JAGBZZ010000074.1 GCA_017652965.1 Clostridia bacterium
CGGGGATTTCAACGATTTGGAGACGAATTTGCATAAAAAAGAACCGAGGAGTTTTCCTCGGTTCTTGCTTTTTTACTTGTTCAGCTTTTCAAGGTCGTTCTTGCGGATCTCGACGCGTCTTACCTTACCGCTGATGGTCTTGGGAAGCTCGTCTACAAATTCCACGTTTCTCGGGTACTTGTAGGGGGCGGTGTGGGTCTTGACGTATTCCTGAATTTCCTTTTTCAGCTCGTCGCTACCCGTTTTGCCCTTCACGAGCACGATGGTAGCCTTAACGATCTGGCCGCGCACCTCGTCGGGCACGGGAGTGATCGCACACTCGAGAACGTAAGGAAGCTCCATGATGACGCTTTCGATCTCAAACGGGCCGATGCGGTAGCCGGAGGACTTGATCACGTCGTCGATACGGCCGACGTACCAGAGGTAACCGTCCTCGTCCATGGTGGCGGTATCACCCGTGTGGTAGTAGCCGTCGTGCCATACCTCGTTCGTCTTTTCCTTGTCGAGGTAGTAGCCGATGAAGAGGCCGCAGGGGGCGGCGCCGTCCTTAACGCGGATGCAGATCTCGCCCGTGTCACCCGTCTTGCACTCGTTGCCGTCGGGATCCAGGATGACCACGTCATACAGCGGGCTGGGTCTGCCCATGGAGCCGATCTTGGGCGTGGAGCCGACAAAGTTGGCAATGGACAGCGTGGTTTCGGTCTGCCCGAAGCCCTCCATGATGGTAAGCCCCGTCGCCTTCTTGAACTGGTTGAAGACCTCGGGGTTCAGCGCCTCGCCTGCCGTGGTAGCATACTCGATCGACGAGAGGTCGTACTTAGACAGATCCTCCTTGATGAAGAAGCGGTACATCGTGGGCGGTGCGCAGAAGGTGGTGATGCCGTACTTCTTGAACATGGGCAGGATGTCCTCGGAATGGAAGCGGTCAAAGTCATAGGTAAAGATGGCAGCCTCACAGAGCCACTGCCCGTAAAGCTTACCCCAAAGAGCCTTGCCCCAGCCGGTATCCGAGATGGTGAAGTGCAGGCCGTTCGGGTTAACGTTATGCCAATGCTTGGCCGTGGGATAATGGCCGAGGGCATACTTGTAGGAATGGGTGGCGATGCGGGGATACCCCGTTGTGCCCGAGGTGAAGAGCATCAGCATCGGGTCATTGCCGCAGGGGGTGTCGGCGGTGCGCTCATAATGCGTGCTGAAGCGCTCCATCTCCACGTTAAAGTCATACCAGCCGTCCTTTTTACCGCCGACCAGCACCTTAAGCATATCGGGGAATCCGGCGGCGGCCTTTTCTGCCTCGGCCGAGACCTCGCCGTCCGCTGTGCAGACGATCGCCTTGACGCCTGCCGCTTTATAGCGGTAGCTGAAATCATGCTCCACAAGCTGATTGGTGGCGGGGATGGCGATGGCACCGATCTTATGCAGGGCAAGCATACAGAACCAGAACTGATAGTGGCGCTTGAGCACCAGCATAACGGTATCGCCGCGGCCGATCCCAAGCGACTCAAAATAGTTGGCAGTCTTGGCCGAATACTTTTTCATATCGGCAAAGGTAAATCTGCGGTCGCTCTTGTCATTGGCGACCCACATCATGGCCAGCTTATCGGGATCCTTATCGGCGATGGCGTCCACACAGTCAAAGGCAAAGTTGAAGCTATCGTCATTCTCAAAGGAGATGCCGTTGAAGACGCCGTTTTCGTCATAGGTGGACTTCACGAAGCGATCGGCCACGGTGGTGGCGGTGCTCGCCTTCTCTGCCACCTTGGCGGCAACGTACGGTGCCTCGGGATATTCCTCGCTGACCTGGCCGTCCTGGGGGTTCAGAACGACGGCATGGAAGTCACACCCACCCTCGCTGACAGCGATCATGCCGTGGGGGATAAGGCTGTTGTAAAAGATAGAGTCACCCTCATGGAGGATATCCACGTGACTGCCGACCTGCACCTTGAGCGAGCCGCGCACGATCACGTCGAACTCCTGCCCGTTGTGGGAGTTGAGCTTAATGGGGGCATCCTGCTCTTCGGCGAGATACGGGAACTTAACGAGAAA
>JAGBZZ010000075.1 GCA_017652965.1 Clostridia bacterium
AAGCTTGCAGGCGCCCTGTTGAGGGGCACACCAGCCCACACCGTGGGTATAGGCGGAAATATCGGTGATCTGCTTGGCCTCGATCCATTTGCCCTCCTCGGGAATGGGAGCGGGACCGTGATGGGGGCCCTTCTGAACCACGCACATGTGCTGCACTTCGGTGCTCATTGCGTAAGGGGCTTCACTTACATTGCTCATTATGGTATCTCCTTTTGTTAATTTTACTTAAGAAATGGGGGGCGCGAGATTACTTTACGATCTCGCCGAACACCTCGCCAAAGGCGCAAGCGGCGTTCGATTCATCGGTGTCGATGTGCATCGCAAGGGCAAACTTCTCACTCACGCGGACAACAACGCCACCAAAGGTCAGGGGGCGGGGGGTATCCAGACGCACCGCCACGATCTGCTTGTCGGCAACGCCGGCAGCAACCGCATCAGCAGGGGTCATGTGGATGTGGCGCTGGGCGGCGATCACACCCTCGGTGATCTCAACCTCGCCGCAGGGGCCAACCAGCTTGCAGCCCGCAGTACCGGCGATGTCACCGCTCTCGCGGACGGCGGCAGTCAGGCCAACGGTACGGGCATCGGTCAGGGAAAGCTCTACCTGGTTGGCAGGGCGGATCGGGCCAAGCACGCTGGCGCTCAGCTCACCGCGCGGGCCGACGACCTTGACCTTCTCCTCGCAGGCAAACTGCCCGGGCTGGGAAAGATCCTTCTTCTTCGTCAGGGTGTGGCCGGCCCCAAAAAGGGTCTCCACAGCTTCTGCCGTCAGGTGAACGTGGCGGGCAGAGGTCTCAACAAGAACCTTCATGTTCATGTCTCCTTTAAATTTATTATTTTTACCGCATATATTATAGCACTGATTTTTCGTTTTGTAAATGAGTAAAAGCGAAGTTTTTTGCAAAAACTAAAGAAAAATGCCGATAGGAGGATAAGATGAGCGAGGAATGGGGAGCTATAGGGGGAGAGGCAGAGGGCGGCAGAGCCCTGCGTGACGTGGGGATCCTGCCGCTTGGGAACTCCCGCGATAAATTTTGCTGTGTCACCGTCATCGGCCAGGTGGAGGGGCACACCATCCTTGACCCTACGCAAAAAAGCACGAAATACGACCATCTGATCCCGCTTCTCGTATCGCTGGAGCAGGACGATGCAGTTGAGGGGATCCTTGTCCTGCTCAACACCCTCGGCGGGGACGTGGAGGCAGGGCTTGCCATGGCGGAGGTCATTGCCTCGCTTCGCACGCCGACCGTCTCGGTGGTGCTGGGCGGCGGCCATTCGATCGGGGTGCCGCTTGCCGTGGCGGCGCGGCGCAGCTTTATCGTGCCCAGTGCCACCATGACGGTGCATCCCGTCCGCACCTCGGGCATGATCCTCGGTGTCAGCCAAAGCTTTGATTACCTCGAGCGGATGCAAAACAGGATCATCCGCTTTATCGCGGGGCACTCCCGCATTGCGGAGGAGGACCTGCGCGCACGGATGCTGCGCACCGATGAGCTGGCCAACGACATCGGCTCGGTGCTGGAGGGCGAGGCGGCTGTGTCACTCGGGCTGATCGACGCCGTCGGCGGAATCGCCGACGCCCTGGATGCCCTGCGCGAAATGAAGGCGCAAGCGTAAAGAAAACATGACAAAAAGCGCATCCCGGGCGGGATGCGCTTTTAACCGAAAGCTCAGGACTTACAGATTTAAAGCTCCTTAATAAAGCAGCGGCGTCTCTTGTGCTGCTCCTTATCGAAGATGTTCCACTGCGAAAGGATCTTCGCATTGGTCTCCAGCTGCGGGCCTGTCTCGGCATAGACGATGCCGTTTTTCCATGCGTTTTTCATGATGTGCTCAATGACCGCGGCATTGACTCCCACGCTTTGCATGTCGGGATGCACGGCAATCAGAAACATATCCAGCGCATTGTTTTTGCGCAGGGCACGCAAAACCCCGATCCACCCGAAGGGGAAGAGCTTGCCGTGGCTCTTCTTCAGTGCTTCGGCCATCGAGGGGGCCGTCACGCCGAAGGCCACCAGGTTATCCTGCTCGTCTAAGATAAAGGTGGTATACTTGGGGTTGATCATCGGGATGAACTTGTTGGCATACCGCTTGATCTGCTTGTCGGAAAGCTCAACCGTCCCATAGAGGTGGGCGTAAGCGATGTTGACAAGCTCAAACACCTTTTTGATAAGCGGCTTGTAGTCGCGCTTCGAGCGGACGGTGGCCAGATGCAGGCGGTTGGCCTTTAAGACGTGGTTGGACACCCGCTCCAGCATGGCCGCCTGGCGGCTGCCCTTCTCTGGGGTATAGACCTTGTACTCCATCCAGTCGACCGACTTCTGATAGCCGAGCCGCTCCATGTGGGTAAGGTAGTACGGATGGTTGTAGTAGGTAATGAACATGTTGCGCTGGTCAAAGCCCTCGACCAGCATCCCCTCGGGGTCAAGGTCGGTAAAGCCGAGCGGCCCATGCACCTCGTCGCATCCCATGCGGTGGGCATAATCCTCCACCGCGCCGAAGAGGGCCTCGGAGACCTCGGGGTCTTCAATGAAGTCCACCTGCGAGAAGCGCATGCGGCGCTGCCCCCATTTTTCGTTGGCCTTGTGACTGAGGATCGCGGCGATCCTGCCAACGATCCTCCCATCGCGGTAAGCGAGGAAGCACTTGGCCTCACAGTAGGAGAAGGCGGGGTTCTTCTTTTTATCCCAGTTTGCCATATCATCCCCGTACATCGAGGGGACAAACTGCGGGCAATCACGGTAAAGCTTTTGCGGATAAAGCACAAATTGACGTAGGGCACGCTTTGTCGTAACTTCCTTGACGGTAACCATAGGCGTTCCTTTCCTGCGGACATCGCCGCATAACAGGAACATTATACACGAAAAAAGGGGATTTGTCAAATCTTTTTTTGAAAGCAGCGAAAAGCGCAAAAAAAGCAACAAAAATGGGGGTGTCTCATTAAGAATTCAATCACATCGGTAGAAAAGAGAGAAAGCAGAGCGAAAATTCTTGAAATAGCAAATTCTTAATGAGATCCCCCTTTTCGGGGCGTGCAGATTTAG
>JAGBZZ010000076.1 GCA_017652965.1 Clostridia bacterium
AATTCTGCCCCGAGTGCGGCGCACCGATGCCTGCTGAGGAGGGGGGCTGGACCTGCGCCTGTGGCACTGTCTGCCGGGGAAAATTCTGTCCCGAGTGCGGCGCCGCCCGTCCGTCCGCCGGCTACACGTGCGAGTGCGGCTACCGCGCCGACGCGCCCTTCAAGTTCTGCCCGGAATGCGGAAGAAGGGCCTAATATTTTCGAAAGTATAGGGGGCCACGCGCCCCCTTTTTCTTTTTTGTGCAAAACTTGCAAAAATAGTAAAAATTTTTTATACCGGAAGAAAAAATGCAATGTGTGTTTCTCTAAAATGCAATTGACAACCGCCCTTAACGCTGATATGATATGGTTAGGGTAATCATAGTGGGGGAGTGTACCCAATATTTCCCGGATTTATTATATAATTATTACATAATATGTAGCCCATCGGCAGGAGAAGCCATGCTCAGGATCAAGAAGGCTCCCGGGCTCTTCGCCCCGCGTGAGGCGGCCATCTGGGCCCGCTTCGCCGTTGCCGAGCTTCCGGGAGTTACCGTTACGGCGAAGGACGAGGTTACGCTGACCTCGCTGTTCGAGAATCCCTATTACGATCACGACCTTATGTACTCCATCCGCGCGCTGGGTCTTGCCCAGTATCTGAAATGAGCTTCCAAGAAACCAACCGAAAGGAAAAACACATATGAAGACTAAACGCATCTTGGCTCTCCTTCTGATCCTCGTGATGCTGGTTCCGATGATTGCCGCTTGCGGCATGATGGGACCGTCAACGCCCGGAGCCGATGGGACCACCGCCCCGACTACGACTGCCGGCCCCACGACGGCCCCGGTAACGAAGCCGATTCCTCCTGTGGTTGCGTATCAGTATACCGCCATTGAAGGGCTTGGTGACTACACCATCGTCTATCCCGAGACGGCAACGTACCTCATCTCGGATGCCGCGAATGCTCTTGCCGCGGCGATCCTTGAGGCGACCGGCGTGAATGTGACGGTCACCACCGACCGCGTGGAGGTGGGGGACACCGTTCCCGCCACCGGTAAGGAGATCCTCCTTGGCGTGACCAACCGCGAGGAGAGCATCGGGGCCCTCGGTCTTCGGGATCGCGATTTCTTCGTAACCTACAAGAACGAGAGACTTGCCCTGCTTGCGAATAGCGAGGAGGCTCTTCTTGAGGCGATCGAGTTTGCAAAGACCACCCTCCTTCGCGACGGTGCGCTGACCTATGTGGTTGGTGGCTATCACAAGTCCGCAGAGTACACCCTGGATGACATTACCCTCCTTGGGGCCTCCATTTCGGACTTCACTATCGTGCGTGACAGTAAGAACATCGCTGTGGCACACTATATTGCCGAGGCGATTCGTGCCCTGACCGGTATCAGCCTTCCCGTCCGTACGGTGCAGGATGCCGAGTCGGCTTACGAGATTCTCGTTGGCGATACCGGCCGCCCCGCCACCTCGATGCCGGTGGCCGAGGGCAAGTTTGCCGTGACCGCCTCCGGGACCAAGCTGGCCCTTTACGGAGATGGCGAGCTTGCCGCCTACTGTGCCGCGATGCATTTCGTTAAGACCTATCTTGACGGCAACACCACCGCAATTTCGGTGACCCCCGTGATGCTTGATGTCGCTAACGCATCTCTTTACACCCTGAATCTTCCCGAAGAGCTTGCGCCCATTGAGATCGAAAACACGATGAATAACGGCGGCGTGATGGAGCGCTTCCTGAAGGCCAAGGCCGAGCTTCCTGACGAGGTGACCGTCCTTGACCCCCTCGATATCAACAACTATCCGCTGTCTCTGCGCAGAAAGCAGCTGTATGTCGATCCCGACGACGGTGACGATGCGAACCCCGGTAGCATCGATAAGCCGCTTGCCACGCTGAAGGCGGCGGTGGATCGTATGACTGCCGGCGGCGGCGTCATCTGGCTGCGCGAGGGCACCCACGAGATCCACGAGGTCGTGAAGCTGACCGACGCGGTCAGCGGTACTCCCTCCTCGCCCCTCTTCATCAAGGCCTACGGCGACGAGAAGGCCACGGTGACCACCTTTAAGGAGATCAAGAACGAGTGGTTCCGGTGGATCGAGGACGACGATCCGATGTACGATCGCTTTGACGAGGACGTGGATCTGCAGAGCATTCTTTACGCTGACCTTGCTGACTACGGCTTTACCAAGGATGACATCACCGAGATCGTCAGCGCGAGTGACGGCTACGGTGCCAACCGTACGAGCGGCAGAACGGGTGCGACCCCGATCCTTATAATCGGCGGTTCCGAGTATAACCTTGCCCGGTATCCCAACGCCGACGAGCCGCAGCTTTCCTTTGCCTACGCCTACGACACCGGCCGTGTGACCGCCTCGACCGCTAGTGAGCTTTACGACGATTGGCTCACGCGTGTCGCGACCTCGGGTGAGACATTTGAGGGTGAGAAGCTTACCAACACGTCTCCCGTTCCGTGGACCATCTCGCTGGGCGAGCGCAATCAGGCACAGCAAAACAAGAGCGACTTAGAAAAGTATCAGACCTATAAAGACGGTAACAACTGGGAGAGATACGCCCCGATCCTTAACTGGATCGATACCGGCAACATCTGGTTCTACGGCCGTCCCTATGCCGACTGGGACGTGGGTAGGTACCCCGTCAACGTCGGTATCCAGCCCGACGGTTCCTATGCTTGCTATAAGGGTGACTCCGACAAGCCGGCCATCTTCTCGCAGATGCCTTCCGCCCTCGGCGCCTCCACCAAGGATACGGCCAATCACGCTCACGAATACTACCTCTTCAACGCCATCGAGGCGCTCGATATCCCCGGCGAGTGGTTCATCGATGAAGAGAGCGAGGGGCTCCGCCTTTACATCTATCCGCCCGATGAGTTCTATGCGGTAGATTCCTTCAGCTACACCGCCTCCTACACCGGCTCTGTCATCGACATCGACAGCGCGTCGAATGTTGTCATTGACGGTCTTAACTTCCAGGGCATCGGTACTATGGCCATCACCCATGAAACCACCAGCCCGATGATCAGCGATATCGTCATCCAGAACTGCTCCTTCCGCAACCTCGGCAGGTACGGTATCAATATGACCGGCCAAATCCGTAAGGTGGCGGTCATTTACAGCTCGTTTGGCGTTTCGCACGGCGGTATGCTCAAGCTTTCGAATACTTTCGCCCAGAGCCTCGTTCCCGACCATAACCTTGTCCAGAACTGCACCTTTGGTGACCCGGTCGCCACGCATCAGCTGGGTATCGAGGTTAACGGCTGCCAGTCGGTCATCTCGCATAACTTCCTGACCGATACGAACATCAACCTCAAGGATCATGCCTATGAGTGTATCGTTGAGTACAACCGCTGTGACGGCGGTAGCCGCGACGTCGGTGACGGCGGTATGGTCTATATGTACGGTCTCTATGTCCGCGGCTGTCATACCCGTTATAACGTCCTGCACGGCGGCAACTACACCGGCCAGGCGATCTATAACGACGGTATGTGCTCGGGCAACTACGCCTACTATAACATCGGCTCCTTCCTGACCGGCTACCGTGAGTCCGCCCAGAAGGGTCACTACGTGTCGTCCGGCCACGGCAACGTCTGCTTCAACAACATCTTTATCGTTCGTACCTGGCAGAGGTATGAGGAGAATGTGACGGCACACGGCAGAACTCCTATGGAACCGCAAACGACGATGACCAGTAGTGGCACCACCGTGAACCGTGTCCGCGGCGATATGGCTATGTACGAGTCCACCCTCTTCTACGCCGACCTGAAGGATAAGGGCTATGAGGCGGGCTCGCTGAAACGCGAGGACGCCGCCTCCTACTCCTGGGATACACTTTATAGGGGTGCCGCCGGCAGATTTTCCGGCACCACCGCCTACCAGTATGCCGACCTTGAGAAGTTCAGCGAGCGCTTCCCGCTCTTTATAGAGGAGATGAAGGGCGCTTGGGCGGTGTTCCGGGTGATGGACGAAGCCGGCAAGGATTACGACCGCCGTGACGCCGTTGTGGCACTTGAGGATAAGTACGATGCCGCGGTGGTTGACACGCTGGTAGAGCGTGGCGTTCTGGATGCCGATTGGGTTGCCAATCGGACTGCCGAGCTGATGGGTACGAACTATTCGAACGCCGACGCCGAAGCCAAAGCGAAGGATGAGCTGCGTAAGGACCTGCTGCATTATGATGAAAAGGAGGTTAAGCGTCGCACCAACGAGCTGATGAATGAGTGCTACTCCCCCGAGGATGCCCTCCGAAAGGCAAGAAAAGAAGCTCGTAATGTGAACACGGTCGATGCGGAAAGCCTGAAGCTTGCCGACGTCGCCGCCTTCCGTCTTGGCTACGCCTATACCGAGGACTACTACCGTCAGCCCGCCTACAACGTCTATCTCAACAATGTGGTGCTTGGCGGTGACATCGACGCCTTCTACGACCACGACCACGACGGTATTGGCGGTGAGGATCCGTCCGACTTCGTGAACTCCGACTATCTCGGTAACACCGATGCCGTTGACGATGCCGGTAACATCGTAAAGGGCGGTGACAGCACCTCTCCCTTTGCGAAGGATCTCCGTATCATCGGCAATAACTACTACAACCTCGATTGGACCGAGGTCTTTGTGAACTGCGACGTGCCGTCCGACCAGATGAGCACGGCGGACTACACCTTCTGCCCCGGTGCTCTTGAGAGCATCCGGGAGGCGATTCCGGAACAGGAGGGGATTCCGGGCTTCTACAACTTTGTGGATCACATCTGGAACCGCTGGAAGGGCAAATAAAAACCAAAGCAAAAAAGCGCCAAATGGCGCTTTTTTGCTTTTCCTCTCCCCTCACTCCGCCGTGCGCCGCGCCGTCCCCCGGCATCGTCCCATTCCGGCGAAGAGCTGCCGGAAAAAGCGCAGGATGGCAAAGCGGTGCCGCCTCCACACCCGGCAGAGCGCAAGCGCCCCTGCCGCACCGAGCAGGAGTCCGACAGTCGGACAGATCACGCCTCCACCTTTTCTTCCCATACGCATACCCGTTCCTCCCTTTTCAGTCTTCCTATTGATTATTGCCGTGCCGCCGCCCGATTATACAGCCGTTTTTTGTTACCTCGTGCAAAAAGGGGGCGAGTATGGTATGTTAGATGGGAAGAAACTTTCCTATGGAGGGCGCCTATGATCTGTAAGCGTTGTCATAAGGAGTGGGACCCGGTGGAGCTGGGGCTCGCCTGCCCCGCCTGCCACGCCACGGCAAGGCCGGAGCCTGCCGAGACGGCGGCTCTTTTTGGCCGCGCCGTCACTCTTGAGCAGGATAAGAAATATGAGGAGGCCTTCCGCCTTTATGCCCTCCTTGCCCTTGCGGGTATCCCGGAGGGGGCGGAGGCGCACGCCAGATGCCACCAGGAGGGGCTTGGCACGCCGCGTGACCTTGCCCGCGCCGCCGACGGCTATCTTGACGCCGCCGAGCATGGCTCGGTGCGTGCCGCCTATCGTCTCGGTCGGCTTCTCGCCGCCCGCCCGCGCCTTGCCGACGGGCGTGGCACCGCCGCCTTCTGGCTTCGTGCGGCGGCCGCCCTCGGCAGTGCCGACGCTGCCTTCTCGCTTGCCACATCGGGCGAGGGGATGGGGCTTTCGTCCGATGAGCGGATGCGGTATCTTGACGCCGCCGCAAGGGTGGGGCATATCCCGGCCATCCGCCGTCTTTTCCGCGTCTATCTCTTCGGCAGGGGGCTGACGCGTAGCCTTCCGCACGCCCGATGGGCCTTGGGGCTCCTCCCCAAGCCGAATGCCGCCGTCCTTCTCTTTTTCCGCCTCTTTCTCGGCAATCCCACGCCCGTCGCCCCCACGCTCGTTGAGGAGGATGCCGCGGGGAGTCTTCTCGCCCTTGGGACGCAGGCGATAGGCTTCGGCCTTCCCACCACCGCCCTCCGCCTCCTTCTCCTCGCCGCCGAGCGAGGCTCTGCCGAGGCGGCCCTGCGCGTGGGCGCCGCCTATCAGGATGGGCTTGGCACGATTCCGAGCCTTGATACTGCCATCAATTTCTATCACCGCGCGGCAAGCCTTGGCTCTGCCGAGGCCGCCCTTGTCCTCGGACGCATCTATGAAAAGGAGAGGGGTGACCTTGCCGCCGCCGAGGGACAGTATCTTGCGGCGGCCGAGCGCGGTACTGCCGAGCATCAGTATATTCTCGGTGACTTCTATCTCTCGCACGATAAGGCAGGGGAGGGCGTCCGCCGTGCCGTGCCGTGGCTTCGCCGCGCCGCCTCGGGTGGGTGCATCCCGGCGGCCGACCGTCTCCTCGGCATTGACAAGCATCTTGCCGACACCTATAATCGCGCGGTGGAGGCCGGGCGCGCCGGCAACGTCCGGGAGGCCTTCTCGCTCTACGAGAACGCCGCCGCCCTCGGCCACGCCCCCTCGCTTTCCAACCTCGGCTACTGTCTGCAAAAGGGCATCGGCTGTGATGCCGACCCGCGTGCCGCCGCCCGCGCCTACCGTGAGGCGGTCGCGGCAGGGAGCGATGCCGCAAGGCTTAATCTTGCCGCCTGCTACCTGCACGGCATCGGCGTCGGGCGTGACTTCGCCCGCGCCCGCGCCCTCCTTACCGACGTGCCGCGCGCCTACCGTGAGACGGCCACCGCCCTTCTTGCGGCGATGGACGGCGCGCGCAACCGCAAGCGCGCCCACCGCCTCTATG
>JAGBZZ010000077.1 GCA_017652965.1 Clostridia bacterium
ACGCAGTATAGGGGTATGCCAGACCGCGGATGCTGCCGCCGAACACTCGTTCAAGATTTTCTCTGTCCTTGATGATCTCATAGGTGGCGGTCGCGGCAGACACCCTGTCAAAATAGGCGTGGGTCAGACCGTGCACCGCTACCTCGTGTCCGCGGTAAAGCGCTTCGGGGTCGGGAATATCGGTGAACTTGTTCTCGCCGCTATTTAGATTAAAGGTGCCCTTAATACCGTATTGATTCATCAGCTGAATGAGCGGTCTGTCCTCGGGCCACGCATCGTCATAGCTGACGGTAAAGGCCCTGCGTTTTCCTCCCGGAAAGATCGGATAGATTGCCATGTGTATGATCTCCTTTTTTCAATTACTAAAGAGTTTTCCGTTTTTTCTTCTACTGACAAGCTCAACGCCCACGTCGTGCAAAAGCCGTGCCGCCGTATCCTTGAGCGGCTCCGGCACGCCACGGATGGCGTGGTACACCATTTGGCGGGTGCCGAGCATGTCGCAGGCACGGATCGCACGCTTGGTGGCGAAAATCAGCCCGTCAAGATACTTGCCAAACCGCAGGCCGGGCGTAAGTGCGTGCGCCCGAGCGTATTGGACGTGAATTGAAGAAGGGGCAACGCTTAATTTTTTGCGCTCGGCCTTCTTTATCCGTATAGTGTAAGCATGACGGCCGGCTCGCTTTCGTCGGTTGCGGTTCCAATTTTTGCGAGCAGAGCGCCGTCGACAACGATCCTACCATCGCTCTTTAAGACACATTCGGTTACGTCCTCGGCCACCGTACCGAACAGGCACTGCGCCGTGATTCGAGTGGGGGGCGTATCGGGCTTGAAGGTAAGGGAGGCGAAGTTGCCGAAGATTCCGATCCGCTCGGCCTTCCCGATCGGGCAGGTTACCTCGGGTGCTTCGGTATCCATAAGATGACAGAAGCGGCGGATGGCGGCAATGCTGTATGCCATGGACGGATTAAGTGAAGCAACCACGAACGGGGCGTTCTCACCCGCCTTCACCTCGGGCAGGGGCGTGTTGCGCGCCATCACGGCAGGGGCGGCCTGCGTGACTGTCTTTTCGCGCGCGGGCGAATACCAAGTGGCCGCATTGCTGAAATAACAGCTATCGTAAAGCAACCTCGGGGATTCCAGATATGTGCCGCCGCTGAACGGCGGTGCAATGTCGAGCCAACGCACGGCGGCTTCAACCTCCTGCAGGCGGCGGCAGAAACGGAAATCCACCGCACCGAAGTGGCTGCGCATCACACCCACTGAGCAGCCGAGCGCCGCGCCGATATAGAGCTCATCCTCGCAGTTGATAAATCCGCCGCTGTCGCGGGAAAAGAGGAAGGCGAGGCGGTCGAGGGTAGTGGTGGCCGAAAGGTAATCGTCGGTCACATCGTAGGAGCGGAACACGCGGCTGTCGGCATAGTTACGGGCCGTTCCCTCGGCCTGAGTGCCTTCCGAAAAGCGTACCTTCTCGGTTCCGATTTCGCCGTTGATGGGGGAAGTGGATCTTGCCTGCTCCACATACAGCTCGGGATAGACCTCGGCGGCAAGGTCGGTCAGGCACTTGCGGTATTCGGCCATCGAAAGCATACCCCAGTCCACCTTCCAATAGCGGACACCTGCATGCTTGCTCCACTCAAGGCGCTCGCGCCAATAGTCGCGCATTTCGTCAAGGCTGACCTCTTCGCCACGTTGCATTCCTTTGCGCTGTGGTGATACCCAGATCCCGAGGCCGCGCCACCCCGCCGCAATTACGCGTTCGTTCATCTGCTTCAGGCGCTCGGCAGGAGTCCCCTTCAAGGAGGGGAATCTCTCTTTGTCAATTTCCAACGAGCCGAACAGAGAAATCTGCGTGGCGGGATCTATGCCGTACGGCACATCCCAACCGTCATCGAGGAGGAGATACAAAGAGGAGCGAACCTTTTCCCAAAGATGGACAACGCCATCCTTGCCGAAGACAAACTCCTCGTTCATCTGCTCGCGTGCGCTCCTCGAGCCCTGGTCGCCCGTGAATGCCGGATCTTTAAGGCGAAGCTGGTTAATCTCCTCGCCCACGCGGTTTTGCGTTGCCCAGGTACAAAAATAATTCAAGGTTTCCCCAAAGGGGAGCATCATCAGGTCCTTTGACATATCTGTTTCTCCTTTAAAATAGGTATCATATTACAAACCGCGAACAAAATGTTCCCATTTAGTATTGTGGCTACAGTATGGCAGATGTCCCCCAAAAAATGAAAAGGTATTTTCTGCACATAGGTTCGTTTTTTGCATCATTAAAGCTTGCCGTGGTATTGTGTCAATTTGGGCAGCAGCGAATTGTCAAACTATATGGTCGCGGCTTTCCAACCACCGTCCATACGTATTGCAGCGGTAATCGCTTCTATGTAAGGATCGTGCTCTTTGGTTGCAAACTTTTTGAACACTTTTCATGTTCGGCTTAGTCGTGTTTGGTCTAAAGGGGGACGCCGGTGAAATCTGCGCGGTTGGCAGACTCTTCGGGAGCCTATAGGCTCACCGCGCCGGCGTTATGCCCTAAGGGGGGGTAGCGCAAGCCACCGGCACGGCTGTTGGTCATGACTTTTGGGGTAAATTCCTTTAGGGGAGGAGCCGATCGCCGCTTGCTTTTGTCGGATCAGAGAGATTCAATATAGCTTTTCAGGTTGGCATGCCCACGACCGATAGCGGCAACGCAATCCTCGCACCCCTCAAATTCGATGGAAACATAGCCGTCGTAGCCTGCCGCCTTGAGGATGGAAAGGCAACGCTTGACGGGGACAACGCCCTCACCGATGACAGCCCCGGCAAGGTAGGTTCCGGCGCGGGACATAATGGGATGGCTGGCATCCTTCTCCGCTTTCTTGGTGAAATCCTTGGCGTGTACATGGAAGGCATACGGCGCAAGGCGCGAGACCGCCATAACGGGGTCCTCATCCACGCCGAGGAAGTTGCCCATATCGATAAGAAGACCGTAGTTGTCATGGGCAACGGCATTGAAAAGTCGCTCCAGCCGATCGTTGTCCTGGGCAATGCGCCCGTGGTTCTCGGTGCAGGTGCGTATCCCGATGGAGGCACCGTATTCGGTGACGGCGCGGGCGTTCTCGGCAATGGAGGGGAGCATCAGGTCAAAGCTCCTGCCACGTCCGGTCTTGGTGAGGGTGTAGCACACGTCATGGCGCATCAGGGGGGCGCCGAGGATCTTTGCCACGTCCAGCTGATTTTTGAGGCGCTCTACCTCGGCAAGCTCCTCCTCGCGGGTTTCCTTCCAAAGGCAACCGCCGATCGTATAGGCGGCAATCTCGATTCCGACACGCTCGGCTTCGCGGCGGATGCTTTCGGCAAGCCGCTTCTGACCGTCAAGCGTGTCCGCTTTCATATCGATGAACTCGATGGCAGAGAAGCCCATCTCGGCTGCTTTTTCGACACAGGTGAGCTGGGTGAGCTTTCCCTCTCTGATATAGCCTTCATACGAATAGGCGCTGACAGAAGTTTTCATAATTTAATCCCCCTGTCATGCATCAGTTGATGGTGACCTCGTGACCGGTTGCAGCCGATTCATAGATTGCGTCCAGAATCTGCATAACTGCTATACCGTCCTCGACATTGGCGGTATCGGTATTGCCGCTTTCGATGGCGGCAACAAATTCGGCAAGCTCGGCGGCAAAGCTGATGCGCTCAAGCTTGAGATTTTTGGTTTCAATGGCAATATCCGAAAGATAACCGTTCACCTCGGTATAGAGCACAAGGCGGTTTTCCCCGGTGGCAAAGCCTCCCTTGGTGCCGTACAGATCCAGCCCGCTGACCGATTCGCCGTGCATGCTGGAAGAGGGTGCCAGGTGAATGACGGCACCGTTGTCAAAACGAATGAGCGCTGTTCCGAAATCCTCCACGTCGCATACATCGGCGGCGGAGGCACCGACAGGCGTCCATCCCACACCCGTCTTCAGGTGGTCGCGCCGCCCCAGCTTGTCGAAGGTGGCGGCATAGACGGAGACGGGCTTCGGGCGTCCCATCAGATAGCGCGCCCGGTCAATGACGTGCACCCCAAGATCGATGACGGGGCCGCCGCCGGAGCGTGCCTTGTCGGAGAACCAGCCGCCGGGATTGCCGTGGCGGCGCACATAACGGGCACGGGCGTAATAGATATCGCCGACATACCCCTTGTCAATGTAATCCTTGACAACGGTTGCCTCGGCACTGTAGCGTGAAACAAAGCCGATCATCAGAAACTTGCCGTTGCGCTTGGCACATTCCAGCATCTCCTTGGCTTCCGCCGTATTGTAAGCCATCGGCTTTTCACAAATGACATGGAGCCCGGCATTCAACGCGGCAATGGTGCAGGAGGCATGGTTGCAGTTCCACACGCACACATCCGCACCGTCCAGGTCACGCTCGGCGGCGAGCATGCTTGCAACATCGGTATAGCGGTTGGCAATGCCGTACTTGTCGGCGGTGGTGGTAAGGCGCGCTTCGTCAATATCGCAAATAGCGGCGATCTCAACATTCGGCAGGGTGCGATAGGCATCCAGATGCGTATTGGCAATATTGCCCGCCCCGATCAGGGCGATCCGTATTTTTTTCATCTCTCAGTTCCTTCCTATTACCGTTTCAAGATACTGCTTGGCGGTGTAAATGTCGGCTTCCGGGTTTTCGCCAACCTCACGCTCGATGGTCAAAAATCCGCGATAGCCGATCCCCTCAAGCGCCTTGAGATATTTGTCAAAATCCACACTGCCCGTGCCGAGCGGAAGCTCCTCATGCGCGCGCTCGCGGCGGATTTCCTCGGGGACGGGGTGCACGATGCGGTAGACATACTCGGGATCTACGTAGCGGTACATTTTTCCGTCCTTGGCGTGGGTATGCACAATATAGCGGCGGAGGTTGTAGACCGCCTCGGCGGCATCGTCACCTACGACCATGGCTAAGTTTGCAGGGTCAAGGTTGACGGCGACACCTGTTGAGTGCAGTCCGTCCAGAAATTCCTTTAAGACTGCCGAAGGCTCAGGACCCGTCTCAATGGCAAAGTGGGCATCAATGCTGTCGGCATAGCTTGCCAGCGCAAAGCATGCCTCCTGCATGATCTTGTATCTTTCATGATTCTTGTCGGCAGGGACAACGCCGATGTGGGTTGTCACGACATTGGTCTCAAGATCCTTGGCAAGGTCAAGGATGCGCTTGGACTTTTCGATCAGCCCGTCATTCAGCTCCTTGGTGCCAAAGCCGTGACCAAGGTCGCCGCAAAGGGCAGAGAAGACAAGCCCCTGGGACTTTACCTCGTCAAGCAGGGCGCGTCGCGCGGCGGCTGTCAGGTTTTCCGGGCTGTTTGCGCCGTTTGTTGCGTACATCTGGATTCCCTGCGCGCCAAGGGCTGCAGCCTTTTGGATGGCGGTGCTTCTGTCGGTCTTGAAGGATTCCAAAATCACACCGATGGGAAAACGGAACATCGTTACCTCTCCTTGTTTTGTGGATTTGAAAAAAGCAGATAAGGGGCTTGCTTTTTCCTTATTGTTACTATATAATAGAAAACATAAGAATTCAAGGCACAATACTGCCTTTTTTTAACACAATATTGCTTTGGAGGAGATTTTCGTGGAAAGGATCGTACATGAGATCCATCGGATGAAAAATCCGCAGCTTCCCTTTGTTTTTCGTGAATGCCATGTGAAGGCAAACGGTATGCTTCCCAATTGGCACGAAAATATTGAGAT
Source organism: Clostridia bacterium (assembly GCA_017652965.1). The sequence continues at coordinate 5,700 of JAGBZZ010000077.1, forward strand.
CCTTTGCTTTTTGGAGGGCGAGGGGACAATGACGCTGGATGGCAGGTCCTACAAGGTCGGCAAGGGGGATATCGGGATCGTGAATGTCGACCGCCTGCATACGACCGTTGGCGAGCCATTCCTGGTGTATTACTATCTGATCGTGGACAACGGCTATTGTCTTGAAAACGGGATCGATGTCGGCAGCTTGGAGTTTTTGGAGTTGATCCGGGATGAAGCGCTCTTCTCCCGTTTTGCCGAGGTGGCGGAGCTCTTTGCGCGTATGGGGAGCGGTGAGACGGACCCCACGGTCTTTCCGGCGCTCCGCTATTGTGTGCTGGGGATTCTTTTACAGATTTTTGACCGCTATCGCGTAGCCGCGGAAAAGCAGAATGCGGAGGCGGCGAAGGGGCGCGCCCGCGTGAAGGAGCTGGTGAGCTACCTGCGGAATGTGACGGGGACAATCAGCCTGGATGAGATTGCCAAGGAAATGGGGATGAGCAAGTTTTATATGTGCCGCGAATTCAAGCGGATCACGGGGACAACCATTATAGCCTATCTTAACAGAGTACGCTGTGAGCGCGCCCGCCGTATGATATACGGGGGTGCCAAGGTGTCGGAGGCGGCATTCGCCGTGGGCTTTGACAACCTTTCCTATTTTTCCAAGATATTTGCACGGTATATGGGGGAGCTACCCTCCTCCTGCTCACGGTCATAGTCATAATTTGCCTGCCGCGCACTCGCCGAACCACCCGTTTGACGGGTGGTTATGATTTCTTGCGGTATGGTCTTAAAGATCGAAGGGGGCGTAGCCCTCATTCTTGCCCCTCCATCCGCAGGCGGCAGGCATCGCATCTGCCCATTTCATCGAGTGGCAGGGGGTTCAGTGTTTTTCTCAGCTCCGCCCGAATGGTGCTGTGCACACTGTCGGTGACATCCGGTGCCGGGTGGACAAAGCCGTCCTCGTCGATCGTGGGGCTGTAGCCCTGCGCACCGCAAAGGGCACAGACTCTGATAAACTTTTTCGCCGCGGGATTCCATCCTTCTATATAATGGGAGGAGCCGCGTTTGGTGAGCTTGCTGTGTGATATGGGGGAAATTCTCCTTATGATAGTTTCAATTTTCATCGGCGTGGATCGTGCGCAGCTTCAATCCCATGCACGATTTTTCATCTCCAAGCCCCGTGGCGAGCAGCAGCAGGTTCATACAGTCGACCTCCCAAAGCTTGAGATAGAAATCAAGGCGCGCCTTCATATCAAGACAAGCACACGTCCCACGGTCACTCATATAACCTGCGTATAACCTACGTATCACTCCATATAACCTGCGTATAACTCTGCCGAATACCCATTTTCCCTTGAAATATAAAGGAAAAACGGGGCTTCCTCGGAAGTCCCGTAACGGATAAAAAACAAAACAGACCGGTGTTCGGTCTGTTTTGTTATGGTGG
>JAGBZZ010000078.1 GCA_017652965.1 Clostridia bacterium
AAGGAGATGCGGCGCATCTCCTTTTTCGTTTGCGGTTATTCTTAAATGTGATAGCCCTTCCTTACTCGGTGATGGTTTCGAGATATTCGGTCAAATGCCCGAATCGAGTCACGATCCCACCCTCGACAGATCCCGGGGTAAAGGCGGGGGAGAGGACACGGCGGGAGTATGCCTTCATCTCCTCCATCCTCGCAAGGAGCGGCGCGAGGGTCGCCTTGGTCCTCTCGCCCTCCCCAACGATGTAGAAGATGGCATCGCAGAAGAAGTCGAGCGTGTCGAGCGCCCAGTGCCAGAGTGTGAGGAAGTACTCCTGCTCGGCCGTCTTTGGCGCGGCCAGCTTCAGGACCTCGCGGCAATGCGAAAGCTCCTCGCGAAGCTCGGTATAGCGCAGGCGGATGCCGGCGGGGTTCTTGGTCAGCACCTCGGCACGCGGCAGATAATAGCACTTCACGTCAAACGGCAGGCCAAAGAAGAGGCCGGTCTCGGCATCCGAATGCTCGTTGTAGGAGGCGATCACGGCGCTGGCCGCCACGGCACGGTCGATGGCGTCGCCAAGGGTACGGTAAAGGTCGGCCAAGGCGGGCTCGGCAACGCCAAAGTGCCGCTCGGCAAAGGTGCGGTTGATCTCCTCGCGCGAGATGTCGGGATCCTTGGCACGCATAGCGGCCGAGTGGATGGGATAGGTGCAAAGATGCCAGGGGGCGCGGCGGCAGGCCCAGCTGGTGATGATAAAGCCCGAAAGCTCCTCCCGCTCGGCCAGAAGGACGGCCTCCTCGGTGTTTGGGATGTGTGCCGACCGCGGGAAGCAGAAGCTGTCACCCCCCGAGCGGGCGGCCGAGGCAAGCACGGTGCGGCATCCCATCGCCTTCAGCACCTTCACGTATGGGAAGGGGTTGATCAGATCCGGCTCGTGATGGTAATAGTAGGGCAGAATGTACTTTTTCTGCGCTTCGTTCCAGGTCGAAGGATCGTGCGGGTCACCGCCGCCCCAAAGACGGCACCAGCCCGAGGTCGGCTTGCCGTTCGAGGAATAGTTCCAGTCCACAAGCATGCCGCGATCCCGCAGGCGCTCCAGCGTGTCGGGATAGGCAAGCACCACGTCTCCCCAAAGCATCGGCTCGACCCCATAGGCAGAGACCGCATCGCAGGAGGCAATGTAATGGTCGGCGAGGAGGTTGGAAAGCCCGACCTTTTCCACCCTTTCAAGGCAGGTGGGGCAGGAGGGCAGCTTGATCTCGTCGCCGCCGATATGGAAGTGCTTGATGTGGGGGTGCGCCGTAACGATCTGGCGTACCGTCTCACGCCAGAAATCGCCCACGCGGGGGTTAGAGGCGCACATGGTGGTCAGCTTCATCCAGCCCCAGGGATAGACCTTTTCCTCACGGGGCATCCCCTCCTCGTAGCCCTCGGCCAGATGCTCAAACTCCGGGTGGCGCAGGACCCAGTAGGAATGGCCAAAGCACTGCACAAGCGGGATGATCTCCAGCCCAAGGCGCTCGGCCTCCTCAAGGATCGCCAGAAGCTCCTCACGGGTCAGCGCATCGGGCGAGCGCAGGGCGGCAAGCTCCCCCTCATACGGGAAGGAATCCATATATTCCATCAGAATGGCGTTGTAACCCAGCGAGGCGATCTCGGCAAGGATCGGCGGGATGGCCTCGGCACGCAGCTTTTGGGCACGGAAGTCGATATGCACGGCACGGATCATGGAAGTAATCCTCCTGTTGTTTGGTTGCCACAAGTATAGCATGCCCGGGCCGAAAAAGCAACGATTTTTGGCGGAAAAGCCGTGATTTCCATAAAAATGCCTTCTATTTTATATATTTTTCAAAAATGTGTAGCAATTTCTCCCGTTTTATGATAGGATAGAAGCACCAATCCGAAAAGGAGCATGCTATGAAGCGCACCGATTATATTTCCTGGGATGAATATTTTATGGGGGTCGCCCTGCTTGCCTCTATGCGCAGTAAGGACCCGAACACGCAGGTGGGTGCCTGCATCGTGGACGAAAACAATCGCATTCTTTCCACCGGCTACAACGGCTTTCCGCAGGGCTGCTCGGACGATGAGTTCCCGTGGGACCGTGAGGGGCAGGATCAGAACTGCACCAAATACCCTTACGTCGTCCATGCCGAGCTGAACGCGATCCTGAATGCAGGCGGCCGTCCGCTTGCCGGCTCGCGCATCTACGTGGCGCTTTTTCCGTGTAACGAATGCGCCAAGGCCATTATCCAAAGCGGCATCCGCGAGGTGATCTACCTTTCCGACAAATACGCCAAGACCCCCGGCACGCTTGCCTCCAAGCGCATGCTTATGAGCGCGGGTGTCGTCCTGCGGCCCCTCGTCACCGACAGAAAGAGCCTGACGCTTTCACTTTCCGAGGGCTGATGTGGGCTTTATCGCGTTTTTTGAATTTTTGAAAACGCGAGAAAACAGGAGAAAACGAGAGAAAAACGGAGCATTTTCAAAAAAACGAAAAAAGCTCCTTTTTCTTTTGCCAAAATGCTTGACAAGCGCATGCTCCTGTGTTATAATACACACGCTTGAAAATTTTTCACAAAATAACGGAGGAAAGAAAATGTCCACATTCATGGCTAAAAAAGAAACGCTTAGCCGCAAGTGGTATGTGATCGACGCCGCCGGTAAGCCCCTGGGCAGAACCGCCGTGGCCGCCGCTAACATCCTGCGCGGTAAGCACAGACCCGAATTCACCCCTCACGTGGATTGCGGTGAGTATGTGATCATCATCAATGCCGACAAGGCGATCCTGACCGGTAAGAAGCTGGATCAGAAGGTCTACTACCGTCATTCCGGCTACATCGGTGGCCTGAAGGAGGTCGGTTACCGTAAGCTGATGGCCGAGAAGCCCGAGCTTGCTATGACCAAGGCCGTCAAGGGGATGCTCCCCCACAACTCGATCGGCGACAAGGCCATCACCCGTCTGAAGGTCTTTGCCGGTCCTACCCACAACCATGCCGCACAGCAGCCCATCGCGGTTGACTAAGTAAAGGGAAAGGAGAAAAGACAATGTATCAGAGTGCAAAGCCCTATTTCTATGGCACCGGCAGAAGAAAGAAATCGGTTGCCCGCGTCCGTCTTTATCCCGGTACCGGTGCTATCACCGTGAACGGGAAGACCGCTGATGATTACTTCGGTCTCGAGACCCTGAAGCTCATCATCAACCAGCCCTTCGGTGTAACCGATACGGTTGGCAAGTTCGACATCGTCTGCACGGTTACCGGCGGTGGTCTTTCCGGCCAGGCCGGCGCCATCCGTCACGGCCTCGCCCGTGCTCTCGTTGCCGCCGATGAAGCCTCCTACAAGAAGGCCCTCAAGGCCGCCGGCTTCCTGACTCGTGACCCTCGTATGAAGGAGAGAAAGAAGTACGGTCTGAAGGCTGCCCGTCGTGCACCTCAGTTCTCGAAGCGCTGATCTCGATTTTGTCGATATGCAAAAAGCACTCTGCATCCGCAGGGTGCTTTTTGTTCTTCCTGAAGAATACATTCACCGAAGGTGATTTCATTTTCTTGTCCTATTTACTTTTTTGCAAATATGTGATATAATACTGAAAACCAATCAATTTTTGCTCGCAGTGAGGAGAGGATTATGAAAAAAAACCGTACAAAGCTGATGTGTCTGACCGGGATATTCTCCGCGTTGGTTTTTGTCATAACCGCATACCTGCATATCCCCACCTACAACGGATACGTGCACTGCGGGGACGGATTTATCTTTCTGGCGGCGTGCCTGCTTCCGATGCCCTATTCTATCGTCGTGGGGGTGCTTGGCGCCATGCTGGCCGATCTTTTGACCGGCTTTGCCATATGGGCGCCGGGCTCCATGGTCATCAAGGGGCTTTTGGCCATGCTTTTCACCTGCAAGGCAAAGCGGATCATAACGGCACGCAGCCTTCTTATGCTGGTGCCCGCGGCACTGATCTCCACTGTGGGATATTACTTGTACGAGGGGCTGATCACCGGCAATCTTGTGGCCTCCTTGGCCGGGATCCCCGGCTCATTGGCGCAGGCGGCGGCAAGCAGCATTGTGTTTGTGGCGGCCGGTGTGGCAATGGATAAGTATAACGTAAAGAAAAAAATGTGGGGGGACACCTGACAGTGATGACCGTAACCTACGAGGGCAGAGACGCCCTCTACGTCAATATGACAAACAGATGCCCCTGCGCTTGCGTATTCTGCTTGCGGCACAATAAGGATCATGTCTTTGGCGCAAGCTCGCTCTGGCTGGAAAGAGAGCCGACCGTGAAGGAGGTCTGCGACAGCATCGACGCTTGGGATCTTGAAAAATACAGTGAGGTCGTGTTCTGCGGCTACGGAGAACCCACCGAGCGGCTGGAGGATCTTTTGCAGGTTGCCGCCTATATCCGCAGTAAAGGGAAGACCCGGATCCGCATCAATACAAACGGCCTTGCCGACCTTATCTGCGGGGAGGGGACCGCGCATAAGCTGGAGGGACTGATAGACGCCGTCTCCATCAGCCTGAATGCGACCAACAAGGAGGATTACCTGAAGCTGGTGCGCCCCAAATTCGGTATTGACTCATACGATGCCATGCTGCGCTTTGCCAAGGACTGCACGCAGTACGTTCCCGAGGTCGTTATGACGGTTGTGGACGTTGTGACAAGCAAGGAGGAGCAGGAGCGTAGCCGTAAGATCTGCGAGTCGGTCGGGGCAACTCTTCGCGTGCGCCCCTATGAGGAGGGGTAAGCCCCGCAAAGGAGGGACAAAGAATTCGGTTCTTTGTCCTTCTTTCTCTTTACATTTGCCCTCCCTTGTGCTATACTGATATAGAACTAATCGCCAAAGAAAGGAGGCGCCAGGGCATGAGGCTAAAAAAACTGTATGAAAAGACAAGGATCCTCCTGCGTTCCATCCCCGCCACGGTGGTGACGCTTTTTGTGGTCAGCGTCGTTTGTATGAATCTTCTTGCCAACAAGACCCTCCTGAAGCTGGATTGGATCGCCCTGGACGGCGGCATTCTGATCTCCTGGCTGTCCTTTATGTGCATGGATGTGATCACCAAGCACTTCGGCCCCAAGGCCTCCACCATCATTTCGGTGCATGCCGCCGCCATCAACCTTCTCACCTGCTCGATCTTCTTCCTGGCCAGCATCATTCCCTCTGCCGCCGGGGACTATACCGCCTTTGACGGCATCTTCGGCGGGACGTGGTTCGTCCTGCTTGGCAGTACCGTGGCCTTCCTTTCCTCCGCACTGATCAACAATCTGATGAACCACGCCATCGGCCGCGCCTTCCGCAAGAATCCGGACGGTAAGCTGGCGTACGCCATGCGCGCCTACGTTTCCACCTTTGTCGGTCAGTTTCTCGATAATCTTATCTTTTCGCTGATCGTTTTTACTCTCTTTGCCCCCATCTTTTGGGACGGCTTCTGCTGGACCCCTCTCCAGTGCACGACCTGTGCCCTCACAGGTGCCGTTGCCGAGCTTTTGATGGAGGTCGCCTTCTCGCCGCTTGGCTACCGCGTAGCAAAAAAATGGCAGGCCGAGCGGGTGGGTAGTGAATATTTTGCATATCTGGAAAAGGAAAAAGAAGCATGAAGATTCTGATCACCGGTACCTCGCAGGGCATCGGCCGCGCCATCGCCGTGCGCTTTCTGCAGGCGGGGCACACCGTCATAGGGATAGACCGCCTCGCCCCCACGCTCACGCACGGCGCCTACACCCACGTGACGTGTGACGTGCGCGATACGGCGCACCTGCCGCCGCTTGACGGGGTAGAGATCCTGATCAATAACGCCGGCACGCAAAACGAGGCCGATATTGACGTCAACCTCAAGGCACTTATCACGGTCACCGAAAAATATGCGATCCGCCCGGGCATCCGCTCGGTGCTGAATATCGGCTCGGCCAGTGCCCACACGGGGGCGGAATTCCCCGAGTACTGCGCCAGCAAGGGCGGCGTGCTTGCCTACACCAAAAACGTGGCCATGCGCATCGCCCCCTACGGCGCCACCTGCAACAGCCTTGACCCCGGCGGTGTCTTGACCCCGCTGAACGCCTGCGTGATGGAGGATCCCGCTCTTTGGGAAAAAATCATGGCTGAAACCCCGCTTCGCCGCTGGGCGACGCCCGAGGAAATTGCCGAATGGGCCTATTTCCTCACCGTCACCAACACCTTCTGCACCGGGCAAAGCATCCTGGTGGACGGGGGCGAGGCCATCAACTATCACTTTATCTGGAAGGATTGAAAAGAGGAGGGAAGCCCCCGATGCAAGAGCGGTCAGAGCCGAAAAAGCTGGCACTCATCTACATCCTGAATATTCTTCGCAGTGATACCGACAGTGACCACCCCTTAAAGCAGGAGGAGCTGGTGGAGCTTTTGGCCACGCGCTACGGTGTGATCCTGGAGCGCAAGGCCGTTGGCCGCAACCTGGCTCTCTTGCGGGATGCCGGATACGAGATCACGGGCGGTGCCCGCGGCGTCTACCTTGCCGACCGCGACTTTGAGCCAAGCGAATTGCGCCTTCTGATCGACAGTGTCCTCTTCTCCAAGCATATCAACCCCGCCCAATCGCGTGACCTTTCTGAGCGGCTGGCCGCCCTCGGCGGCAAGCATTTTGACATGCACCGCAAGCACGTGGCCACCTCCACGGCGGGCGAGCGCAACAAAAATCAGCACAGCCAGCTTTTTTACGCGATCGAGCTGGCGGAGGAGGCCATCGAGCGTGGCCGCCGCCTGCATTTTTCCTATCTCAAATACGGCCCGGACAAAAAGCTGCATAAAAGCTCCGAAAACAGCGTCAGCCCCTATCAGATGATCCTGCAAAACCAGCACTATTATCTGATGGCCTACAGTGCCCGCCATGACAAGGTGTCCTTCTTTCGGATGGACAAAATGTCGGATGTGCGGATCGAGCGTGCCGCCGCCGTCCCCCTGCGCACCCTGCCGGGGTACGAGGGCGGGCTAGACTATCGCGAGCTGACCTCCAGCCTGCCCTATATGTTCTCGGATCGCCCGATCCCCGTGACCTTCCTGTGCGAGGGATGGCTGATCGACCAGGTGATCGACTGGTTCGGCTACGGTGTGGACATCCGTGCCGACAAGGGGCAGGATCGCTACCGTGTGACCGTGCGCGTCAGCGCCGCCGCCATGGAATACTGGGCCCTCCAGTACGCCAAGCACGTCCGCATCCTCGCCCCGTCCGATCTGCGTGCCCGCATTGCCGAGGTTCTGCGTGCGGCAGCCGAGGACTACGGGAAAAATGACGAAGAAACGCCCTAACTTCTTCTTGACAAGCCGCGATATCTTTGCTATAATAGAACCAAAATAAACATAAAGAGGAAATGCCAAATGAAAACTTGTATGATCCGTCTTTCTACGATCCAGGACGTACGCACCCTGGTGGATATTGTGACCTCCGCAACGACCGACGTGGATCTTTCCTCCGGCCGCTACGTGGTGGATGCAAAGTCGATCATGGGTATCTTCAGCCTCGATCTTCTGAAGCCGATCCAGCTGACGGCACATGCCGAGGATCCGGTTCTCTTCGAGAAGCTGAAGCCCTTCATCGTGGAGTAAGCCTCATAAGACAGAAAAGAGAGAACAGCTCGGCCGTGCGCCGAAATGCTCTCTCTTTTTTTATTCCCAAATCATTCGCTTTCTTGGTCGGATTGCAGCATTTTGTAAAGAATACTTTTCGAAACGCCACGGTCGCGCGCCGCCGCCTTGATGGCATCCATCCGCGCCATGCCGGCCGCCTCATACCTTGCCACGTGCTCGGCAGGGGAAAGGTCGGCCTCGGCAGGGGCGGCCCTTTGCGGTGCGGCGCCCCCAAGCACCAGGACGTATTCCCCCCTCGGCTCGCGCTCACTGTAGTGCGCCACCGCCCCGCCGACGGTCGTCCGCAGGATCTCCTCGTTCAGCTTGGTCAGCTCCCGTGCCAGCGCAAGCGGCCGCTCCTCCCCAAATGCCGCCATCATCTCAGCAAGCGTGCGGCGCAGGCGATGCGGCGCCTCATACAGGATCGCGGTGCGCTCCTCGGTGGCAAGTGCCTCCAGCCGCTCCCGCCGCTCTCGTCTTTCGGTGGGCAAAAAGCCCTCAAACACAAACCGCCCCGTCGGCAGGGCAGAAAGCGCCAGCGCCGTCACGGCGGCCGTCCCGCCGGGGATGCAGGTGCAGGGTACACCCGCCTCGGCCGCCAGCCGCACAAGATCCTCTCCGGGGTCGCTGATCGCGGGCATCCCCGCATCGGTCACGAGGGCACAGGAATCCCCCGAAAGCAGACGGGCAACGATCTCCGCTCCGCGCGCGGCCTTGTTATGCTCGTGATAGCTCACAAGCTCGGTATGAATGTCGAAATGCGAAAGCAGAGCGCGGGAATTGCGCGTGTCCTCCGCCGCTACAAAGGTGACCTTGGCAAGCACCTTGCGTGCCCGCTCGGAAAGATCGGCAAGATTGCCGATCGGTGTAGCGACGAGATACAGCATCCCGGCCTCGATCTTGTTCTTTTCTGTCATACAGGCTCTCCTTCGGTCAGTAATCTTCCGTCGGTATAAAGAATGCGGGCGGCCTCGGTCTCCTGGCCTCCCTTGGCGGTTGCCAGTGTCACGCGCCGCCGGCAAAGCGCCCCCGCGTGGCGGTCGGCACGCACAAGAAAAAGCTTGGGGCTGCCACCGGGATAAGGAAACACCGTGACCTCCTCGTGCGGGCAAAGACCGCAAAGCGCCAGGGCATCGAAAAGCTCGCCCCGCCGCGCCGTGGGAAACACCGTGCAAAGCTGCCCGTCAGCGCTCAAAAGACGGGCCGCCGCCGCGCAAAAATCAACCACCGTCCCGTATCGCTCAAAGCGGGCAATATCCGCAAGCGGGTTGGCGGCGGGCTTCCCCTCGCCCGCACGGCGATAGGGGGGATTGGCATAGATCAATTCGTATCGCCCCTCGCCCGAAAGCAGGCGCAGGTCGCGGCACACCGTAAAAAAACGATCGCCAAGGCGGTTGTCTGCAAGATTTTTCTCGCACAGGGCGGAAAGGGTCGTATCCCGCTCACAAAGCTCCCCGTGCGAAAGCCGCCCGCGTGCGGCCGCCAGGATCGTCACGATCCCGCACCCGGCCCCAAGCTCCAGGCTTCTTTCCCGGCAGTGCGGCAAAAAGGCGGCAAGCAGTAAAGCATCGGTCGTTGTGGCGGTCGCCCCCGAAAGGTGCGTCACCTCCACTGTCCCCGACAGCCGCTCTCTGTACTCCTCCATCCTTTTCTCCTCTCGCTCGGCTCAAAAACTTAAAAAGAGCTACACCGCCAAAGCAGTATAGCCCTTTTTTGTTTGCGGTTATGCCAAAAGGCGATATCCCAAAGGGAGATCAGTTGCCCTCTTTGATAGCCTCGGCAGGGCAGGTGTCAGCGCAAGCGCCGCAGTCGATGCACTTGTCTGCATCGATGACGAACTTGCCGTCCCCCTCAGTGATAGCCTCAACAGGGCAGCCCTCGGCGCAAGCGCCGCAAGCCATGCAATCATCGCTGATAACGTATGCCATGATAAAAATCCTCCTATGTAAAATTTGATAGTGTTATTATATCACAGAATATAAAAAAATCAATAGGTTTCACGAATTTTCTTGCGGGGGTGTGTTCTTTTTTGTATTTCGCCTGTCGCCGTGCCGTCCGCCGCGGTGGTCACGCCGCCCGCGATGCTCGTTGCGGGGGCTCTCGGCCTTCGCGCCACTTGCCGCTTCGTCAGTGGCCTCGGCAGGTGCGCTCTCTGCGGCGGCGGTGGCGGCCTCGCCCCTTGTCCGCAGGACAGTGACCTCCTCACACGGGAAAAGGCGGGGCGCCTCGGGCTTCTCGTCAAGGCGTACCTTCACAAGGGCCAGAAGCGGTCGCGTCTCGATCACCACCCCGTTGCCGGCAGGGGTCGAAACTAAAGACCCGTTCGGCGGGGTGTTGCGCAGTGCCTCCTCATAGCTTTCGTGCTCAAACCGCAGGCAACACATCAGCCGCCCGCAGGCCCCCGAGATCTTGGCCGAGTTCAGCGAAAAATTCTGCTCCTTGGCCATCTTGATGGAAACCTGCGCAAAATCCGGCAAAAATGTCGCACAGCAGAAGGGGCGGCCGCAAACGCCCAGCCCGCCCAGCATCTTGGCCTCGTCACGGATGCCCACTTGTCTAAGCTCGATCCGCGTATGGAAGACCGAGGCAAGATCCTTCACAAGCTCGCGGAAATCCACGCGCCCCTCGGCCGTAAAGTAAAACAAAAGCTTGGAGTTGTCAAAGGTATACTCGGCACTGATCAGGCTCATTTCCAGGTTGTGCCGCGCCACCTTCTCACGGCAAACGCGCAGGGCATCCACCTCCAGCTCACGGTTGCGGGCATTGCGCTCGCGGTCCATCTCTGTGGCACGGCGTGTCACCAGCCGCAGGGGGGGTGTGATGGCCGAGGCGGGCACCGTGGTGTTGGCAATGCTCACGTGGCCGAATTCCATCCCGCGTGCCGTCTCTACAATCACCTCGTCCCCGATGGCAAGCGTCAGCCGGCCGGGGGAAAAGTAATATTTCTTGCCCGCCGTCCGAAAAGAGACGCCAACCACCTCCACGGGTGCGCCGTCATCCCCCTCCGGGAGAGCATCCTCCCCCTCGGCGGGGGCGGTGGGCTGCACGGCATTCTCGGTGAAATCGTCCTTTGCCTGCTCGTGCTTTTTCTTGTTGTAATGATGCTTCATTTGCTTGTACCTCTATCACCGCAATAAATTAAGAGTAAACGCCCTCAGCGGGTCATCGCCGCTACCTGCAGCCCCGCCAGCACGACGCCAACGTTGGCATTCATGGCAAGATCCTGCGCCGCCTCGTCTACCGCATCCGCTAAAGCAAACAGCCGCCGCAGGCCGATCCCCTCGGCGTGCGCCTCGGCCACGGCCTCGTCACGGTAGTAAAGGAGTGGTGCCCCACCGCCGCGCTTACAAAGGACAAGATCCCGCAAAGCCTCCCCAAGCAGGGCAAGCAGTGCCACCGTCTCCTCGCGCTTTCCGTTGCCAAGCGGCCGCATCGCCGCGTACAGTGCCGCGTTCCCGCGTTCGCCAAGAGCCTCCACAATGGCGTCCACCGTCTCCCGCTGACGCAGGATCTCGGCAAGCTGCGTCCCGTCCAAAAGGGCCAGCGCCCCGCCGATCGTCCCGTGTGCCGCACGCAAAAGTGCATCTGCCGCCGCCGCGTCCCGCCCGGCAAGGGCAGAGAAGCGCTCGTTATCCGCAAGATACCGGGAAAGCATCTCCTCGGAAAACAGCTGCATCCGCACCGTCTGGGCGCGGCTGCGCACCGTCGGCAGAAGTGCCTCCTCGCTCTCGGTCAAAAGCAGGATCACCACCCCGTCGGGCGGCTCCTCCAGTGACACAAGCAGGGCATTCTGCGCGGCCGCGTTCATCCGCTCGGCATCCTCAATGATAAAGGTGCGGCGGGCGGCCTCACTGGCCGAAAGCGACATCTCGGCACGCATCTCGCGTATGCGTGACACCGGAATCAGCGATTTGCCCTCCTCAGGGCGGATCGTATGCACGTCGGGGTGGATCTCCTCACGGATGCGGCGGCACACCTCGCACCTGCCGCAGGGCAGGGGAGTGCCCGCCCCGCCCTCGCACACCATCGCCGCGGCGATCGCACGTGCAAGGGTACGCCGCCCCGAGCCACGCGGCCCACAAAGGATCAGCGCATGCGGAAGGGTGCCGTCGGAAAGCGCACGCCCAAGCCGCGAAACTGTCGCCTGATTGCCAAAAAGCTCCGGGACATAGCCTGCCACGCTCACCCATCCTCGCGTTTGTACTCTTTCCTATATATTATACCTCCTCCCCCGCCTCTTGTCAATCCCCCTTATTTGCGCCCCCGGCGCCGCATCATTTGCGCCCACCGGCGCAACATCATTCGTGCCGCATGGCACGTCATCATAGGCGCCAACGGTGCCGTAGCATTTGCGCGAAGGCGGAACATCATTCGCGACACCTTCCACCGCCGGGGAAGGCTACGGTACCCCTGCCTCGGCTACGCACGATAGCAAAGACAGTGTAGCGAAAGCTGTGGCACCA
>JAGBZZ010000079.1 GCA_017652965.1 Clostridia bacterium
GACCGTCCAAAGAAGGAATAGCACCAGCCCCTTGGATAGCACCACTGTCTCCCGCCGAAGCCCCTTGGTCAGGGGTAGGATCAGGGTGCCAGCGCTATACTCCCTTGCGAATATACCGCTTTCCAGAAGTACAAAGGCGATAAGCCCCATCGGGGCGTTTTTGTAGAACTGCACCCAGGAATCCCGCGCGGTGACCGTCACCGCACCGACGACAATGCCGCTCTCGGCAAGCGACTCGGCAAAGGTCTCGAGAAGCCAGGGGGTAAGCTTGGCAATGGCGGGATTCATGATCCCCAAAAGGAGAAAGACAAGAACGAGAAACAAAAGCTTACCCGAGCGGACATGCTCACAAAGCTCCTTTTTGAAAAAGGCCACCAGAACTCTCATTTCTTGACCACCTCCAAAAAGACCGACTCCAGGGTAGGCTCGGCGCGCTCTATCCTCACAAGCGGGATCCTTTGCGCGGCCACGAATTGCAAAAGGTCATGCACGGTGTGCGTGCCCTCTCGAAAAAGAAGCACCGAAGAGGAGGCCTCCAGCTCCGGGAAGGCCGCCGCAAGACGGGGGATATCCTCCCCTCTTGCCGGCTCAATGCGGTATTCCTCCCTTTCGTATTTCGCCTTCAGCTCGGACAGGCTGCCGCAAAGCCCGATGCGCCCCTCATGCAGAAGGGCCACGTCTGTGCAGATACGCTCCACGTCCGAGAGGACGTGCGTGGAAAAGAGGACGGTCGTCTGCTCCTTTACCGCCAAAAGCACCTCTAAGATCTCCTTGCGGCCGACAGGGTCAAGGGCCGAGGTCGGCTCATCGCAAAGAAGAAGCTGCGGGCGGTTTAAAAGCGCCTGTGCAATGCCAAGGCGCTGCTTCATCCCACGGGAAAAGCCCTTGATGCGATGCCCCTCCCCCGAAAGGCCGACAAGCGCCAGGAGCTCCTCGGTGCGGGCGGCGGTGTCCTTGACCCCCAGGATCTCGGCAGAAAAGCGCAGATACTCGGGCGCCGTCATAAAGGGGTAAAACTCCGGCACGTCGGGCAGGTATCCGATATGGCGGTTGGTGGCGGTCCGGCCGTATACCACGCGCTCACCGTTTACCGTGATCTCCCCGCTGTCGGCCTGTAAAAGCCCGAGGATAGCCTTCATGGTAGTGGTCTTTCCTGCGCCGTTTTTCCCGATGAAGCCAAACACGCTTCCCTCCGGTACAGAGAGCGAAAGACCGCGCAGGACCTCCTTATCCCCGAAGGACTTGACAAGGTCGGTGATGCACAGCATATCCATTAAGAATCCTCCTTACCCAGGAGAAAATACAGGATAGGGCCAACAAAATTCATAAACACGACCGTGACCACCAGCCACAGGGCACGACTGCCGCGCTTGTAGGTCTTGTGGGTCAGGATGTGATAGAGCGTGTAAGCAAAAAGAGCAAGCTCCACCATAGCAAGCGGAATCAAGAAGGGCAGGATCTCCATGATCTCATTCATGATGCGTATTCTCCTTTTCGGCGTACACCTCGACACAAAGCCCATATCGAGCGCATCGCGGGCAGGTCAGGCGGCGCATTTTTGGTGTGTGGTAGGCAAAAAAGGATTCTCTGAGATGCGGGCGGAACACCTCGTGGCATTCGGGGCAGATATAGGCGACGTGCCGAAAATAATACCGCGATGCCAGGATCCCCCACGGGATGGCCACGCATACCCAAAGCGGAAACAGCCAAAAGAGCCCTTGCGTGATCCAAAGGATGACCGACACCCACTGCAGGGCGGTTACAGGAAGCCCGGTAAGCACCAGGGCAAGGCGCATTCTGTTCAGCTTTTCCTTTTGCTTCATGCTGAACGCTATGTCGCCGATGGTATCGACCGAAAAGCTTTCAAGCCCCTTCATCCCCCGCCGTATCCCGCCGATGAGGGCAAGGCGTGTCTCGCATTCCTCAAGCTCCTCACGCAAAAGCCTTTCCTGCTCATCGAGGAGGACCGAAACGGTGGCCTCGGGCTTCTCCTCCGCAAGCAGGGTGGCAATGCTGCTAAGGGGGAGGCCGACCTCGCGGAGAAAGCAGATGACGTGCATCCGCTTCAGATCCTCCTCGCTGTAAAGCCTGCGGCCACCCTCGGAAAGCTCGCTGGGCAAAAGGATGCCGCGATCATCGTAATACTGCACGGTTCTGACGGATACGCCGCAAAGCTTTGCCAGCTCTCCCGTCGTGTATTTCGGCATGGCAACCACCTCCTTTGCCCCTATGATAGCACATCACGCAGCGTAACAAGCAATACCCTATGCAAGATTTTTTCGAAAAATCCTGCGTTTTTTTCTTTTTTTGACCTTAGTATAGCATTTTTTGCCCGGGATTACAATCCCTCATGAGAAAAGGAGACGTCACCGCAAATTCGGGACGTCTCCCATCCGATGTAAGGCCTTTTCAGATATCCTCGTGATAGCACGCAAAGATCCCCTCGACACGTGCCTTCTCTTTTTCTGTCCTGCGGCCGATAAGGCTGAAGAGCGGGACGGCGGCAAACGAAAGCGCCATCGCGCATACCCCCATCTCGGGAGAGGCGGCCGCCGCGGCCGCAAAGCCGGAGCGAAGCGAGATCACAAGTGTGGCGCCACCCACCGTCAAAAGGCCTGTCACGATCCCCGCGTACGCCCCGAGGCGGGTGATGCGCCGCGAGAAGAGCCCCCAGATATACGGGCCGATGAAGCAGCCCGAGACAATGCCCCAGGAGAAGGACATAAGGTTCACGATGATCGGAATATTCTGTGTGGCAAAGAGGAAGGAGGCGGCCACAAAGGCAAGACACAAAAGCCGTGTGAGCAGCATCTGCCCCTTGGGCGTCATCCCGGTTTTTCTGACGGCAGGGATAAGATCCACCGCCACCGCCGAGGCCGAGGTGAGAACCACCGCCCCAAGGGTAGACATTGAGGCGGAAAGCAAAAGGATCATGATCACGGAAAGAAGGATAAGCCCCAGCGTGCCACTGCCGAGCACCTCCATAAGCACGGTGGGAATGACCGAATCGATCCCCCCCTCGGGCAGGACGCCGCCAAGCACAAGGCGCGAGGTGCTACCCACAAGGTATGCCCCACAGCCGATCACCAGGCAGAAGACGGTGGAAATGACCGTCCCGCGTTTGATGGCAGCGGTATCCTTCAGCGCGTAGAACTTGCCAAGCATCTGCGGAAGCCCCCAGGTGCCAAAGCTTGTCAGCATGATATTAAAGCAGAGGAAGCGGAAGGCCGAGCCGCCGAAAAGGCTTGTCAGCTGTGCGCCGGTTGTCGGATTTGGATCTTTGGGAGGAGATACAAAGCTGCCAAGATTTTCGATAAGGCCGGAAAGCCCGCCGACATTGCCGTGGGAAAGTGCGGCAACAACAAGGCAGACGACACCCACGATCATCACGACCCCCTGGACAAGGTCGGTATAGGAGGTGGCGATATACCCCCCCGCCACAAGGTAAACGGCGGTAAGAGCGGCGATGATCAGCATCCACACCCAGCTCTCCACCCCCGGAAACACCGCACCGAAGAGCGAGCCGAGCCCCTTGTAGACGGCGGCGGAATAGGGAACGAGGAACACAAAAATGATAACGGCTGCCAGGATCTTGATGCCCTTGGCGCCATAGCGCTTTTCAAAATAGTCTGCCATGGTTCTTGCCGAAAGCTTTTTGGTCATCTTGCGCGTTTTGTTGGCAAAAAGGAGCCAGGAAAGCAGACATCCGAGGACGGCGTTCCCGATCCCGATCCAGATCGCGCCGATGCCGATATTCCACCCATGCTGGCCGGCATAGCCAACAAAAACAACGGCCGAAAAATAGGTCGTACCGTAGGCAAAGGCGGTCGCCCACGGGCCGATCCTGCGGCCACCGATCAAGAAATTGTCAAGGCTTTTGGATTTTCCGTAGCTGATACACCCGATCAGGGTCATGGCCGCCGCATACAGGCAGAGGGCAATGACCGTATATATCTGTGCATTTTGCATGCGATTTCCTCCGTTTTCTCCGAGCTTACCTTGCCATGCAGCATCTGTCCGCTCCGGTACGAGGGATTTCGCAAGGATCTCTGCTTTTACCTTACTATTGTACACTATTCCTCTCGGTTAGTCAAGGAGATGGAGGGAATATTTGCTTTTCCTGCCACTTCCCTACGACAAAATCGTCAATTTTTCGTTTTTTATTGACAAGGACGCGCATATATGCTATACTGTTCTCGGTTGTGAGGGAGTAGTAAGCGCACCCCTTTGCGTAGCAAGTCAACATACTGGCCGACGGGGCTCGGTCTGGCTTGCTTTAAATTGCGAGACTCACGTACGCTGGGATAGCTGTACGTGGAGTCTTTTGGATGCCAGGTACGGACATGCCGTGCTTGGATTTTTTGTTTTTCGGAGGGATATCACATGCCACTTGACTTTACCTTTTTCTTTACCGCCATTATGCTTGGCATAGGCCTGGCGATGGACGCCTTTTCGGTTTCGCTGGCCAACGGACTGAACGAGCCCGACATGAAGCCCTGCAGGATCTGCGGGGTGGCGGCCGTTTTTTCGGTCTTTCAGTTTGCCATGCCGCTGATCGGCTGGATCCTGGTTTGCACGGTGTCGCATCTTTTCGGTGCCTTTGAGACCTTTATCCCCTGGATCGCACTGATCCTTTTGGGCTTTATCGGCGGTAAGATGCTGTATGAGGGCATCAAAAACCGCGATTCGGAGGCTGAGAAGCCCGCCGTTGGCCTTTGGGGGCTTTTGGTGCAGGGGGTCGCAACCTCGATCGATGCGTTGTCGGTTGGCTTTACCATCTCCTCCTACGGCCGCCTGGAGGCCATCCTTGCCTGTCTGCTTATCGGTGTCGTGACCTTCTTTATCTGCTTTGCGGGGATCCTGATCGGTAAGCGGGCGGGCACACGCCTTGCCGGCAAGGCCGGCATCCTCGGCGGGGCGATCCTGATCCTGATCGGCCTTGAGATCTTCCTGACCGGCGTTCTTTGAGGGCAGGCGGGGCAAGCGGACGCCGCTCCCCCCTTGCAAGCATCCTACCAAAAAAGCAGTACTGCACACGGCAGTACTGCTTTTTTTATCAGCGATTGGCCCCGACGGCCTCCATAAGGGCCTGCTTACGGGCAACAAGCTCGGCCTCCATCGCCTCAATATCGGCGGTGTGGGCCGCTTCAAACTCAGCAAAGAAGGCATCCTTGGCGAGGTTGACGTCCGCCTCGATCTCGGTGGCCTTGGCGGAAAGCTCGGCCTTGATGTCGGCACTGAAGAGGGTATCCTCCAGCTGGCGCAGGGCCACCTCGGCGGTGCGCAGGGTGCTGATCAGCTGGGTCAGGGCGGTATTGGCAGCCTCCCCCAGCTGCTCGCAAAGGGCAAGCGCCGCCTCATACTGCTGCTCGGACATAGCGACGGCCTCCACGGCAAGCGTGTACTCGCTCCCGTTCACATCCAGCGTTGCCTTGTAGCACTTCTTCTTAAGAAGCTCGGTCTTAGCTTCGCGGAGTGCGGCCAGCGCCTTCTGATACTCCGACTCGGGAGTGATCAGAAGCTCATAGCGCATCTCGTCAAGGGCGGTGATCGCACTGCTGTAGGTATCCAGCGCTGTCTTATACGCGGTATGGGTGAGCATATGCAGGCCGCCCATCGCCTCGATGACCTTGGCGGTCGCCTCACTCTCGGCAAACGAGATCTTATGCTCCTTGGCGGCATAGTAGGCCTCGCGGAGGTCCTCGGTGATCAAGAGGGCCGTCTCGATCCGCCCGGCGGCGATGACCGCACAAAGGTCACGCTCGGACATCGCGCTCAGCTCCTCCTCGGTATACAGCGAGGTGGAGGCGGCCAGGGCACGCAGGGCCTCGGTGGCCATCGCATCGACCCGCTCGACGGCGGCGCTGATCTCTAGGCTACCGAGCTTTTCCTCGGCGGCCGCTACCACGCGGTTTTCCAGCGCGGCGGCATAGGCGGTATCACCCGAAACCGAGATCTTCACCGTATTCTCGCCCTCGGCGGCATTGCCGCCCACAAGATAGCCGGTGCTTGCCGACAGGGAAACGAAAAGCTCCACCGCCTCCTCGGGCGTTTTGCCGATAAAGGCCTCCCCGGCGATCAGGATACTGCCGTCGTCATTCAGCGCGGTGACCGAAACGACCTTGTTCTCATCATCGACCATCAGCTCGACCGAGGGGTTGACGTCCACGGTCATACGAGTGAAGGTCCCCTCCTCTGCGGTCGGCTCTCCGCCGCAGGAGATGAGGGCCAGGGGCAACAGCATCACAAGTGCCAGGGCGGCACTGATCAGTCTTTTTTTCATTGATATTCTCCTTTCTTTCGCGCTGTATCTGCGCTACCTCCATTGTAGCGCCGAGAAAGGAAAATGCAATAATCAAATCCGAACAGTGATCAAAAATGCATCATCTTGCGTTATTTGATCAAGGATTTTTCCTCATTTCGGCAAAGCCCTCGGCCGCGCGCAGGGCTGTACCGTCCAAAACGAGGGCGACCCGCGCCACCGTCAGATCGGTGCCCTCGCGCATCCCGCCGCCGACCCAGTCAAGGAGAACCTCCACGAGGATCCCGGCATAGAGCCTTGCCATAAAGGAAAGGTCCTCCTCCAAAATGGGGGTATCCCCAATGATCTCCGTGATCGCCCGCCGCGCGATCCCGGTGGCAAGCTCCTTAAGACAGGCACGGATATACTGATGCTCGATCCCTGCAAGGATCCGCACGATGACCGCCTTTTTCTCGATGGCGAACTCGAGGATCCTGCGGTATTGCTCCTTCCAGGTAATGTCGGCACTATCGGCAAGAAGCCGCTTGATGCGGTTCTCGATCATCCACTGGATCAGATCGTAAATATCCTTAAAATGATAATAAAAGGTCATCCGGTTAAGACCGCACTCGTCGGTGATATCGCGGATCGTGATCTTAGCGAAGGGCTTTTTGGCAAGCACCGTACCGAAGGCCGACACCAGCGCATGCTTGGTAAGCTCGGACACAGAAGGTCCCCCCTCTCCTCTTTTTTGCTTTTTCACCATTATACCACCCTTTCCCTTGAATTGCAAGGCCATTTTCCCCCAACGCCTTGACAGAAAAAAGCGAGTGTGTTATCATATAGGCATCAAAAAGCTTCGGGAGGCCTTATGAAAAAACCGTCACGCGAGCTTGTGAAGGATTCGCTTTTTACCATGCTGACGATGTACGGGGCCGCGTGGCTCGCCTATCTTTGCCAGATAGTGCCGCTTTATCTTTTGCGTATGGTCTATCGGGGGGAGGACCGCCTGCACGCCGAAAAGCTCCTTACCGCCTTCTTTTGCCTGGGGATGAGCGCCCTCATCCTCGTGCTTCTTCACCGAAGGTCTGACCGTGCCGAGCGGCTCACCCCGCGCCGTGCGCTGGCCGAGGCGGGGCTTGCCGCCGCCTTTTATGCGGCGGTGCAGATCCTCTTTCGCCTCCTTTTTGAGAACACCTATCTTATCTCGGTGCACGTGACCTCCCTCTCGGCCCTGTTCGGCACGGCACAAAGCGCGCATTACTCCACCGAATACCCAACGCTTCTCGCATCGATCCTCGGTGCGCTCATCTCCTGCACGGTCTACTTTCTTGCGGCGGTGTCGGGGATGCGGCTTGCCGTACGGCGACGCCATCGGCGCTTTCGCTAACCACGATCATACAAAGGAGATAGACAATGACAACCAAGCTTTCCGGGAAAAAGATCCTTTTTGACGGCGACTCGATCTGCTATGGCGGAAAGGTGCAGGGAAACTGGGCCACAAGAATTGCCGAGCGCTTCTCTGCCGTTTGCCCCTGCTATGCGGCGGGGGGCGGCACCATCACCGAAAACCCGCCGAGGTTCAAGGCGGGCGGCGAGCGGCATTCGGTGAGTGCCTCGCTCGAGCGCCTGCACGCCGAGCATCCGGATGCCGATTACATCATCCTGGAGGGCGGCACAAACGATGCCGACCTGCTTGGCTATGCCTCGGAGGGGGAGGAAAGCCGCCTTGGCAGCTTTACCGACTTTGATTTTAGCGGCAGCTATGACCGTGACACCTTTTGCGGGGCACTGGAAAGCATCTTCTACCGCGCGACACAGCTCTGGCCCCAGAAAAAGATCGGGTATATCGTGGCGCAGAAGATGGGCAGAGGCGAGCGCGCCTTCAAGAACCGCCGCTATTACTTTGATGCGGCCGTTGCCATCTGCCGCAAGTGGGGCATCCCCTATATCGACCTTTGGGAGACCTCCTATCTGAACCCCAACCTCCCGTGGATGTACGACCCGACCCGTACCCCCGAGGAAAACCACGCCGAAAACCGTGGCTATTATGCGGACGGGCAACACCTGACGGCGCGCGGCTATGACGTAACGGCCGAGCTGATCGCCACCTGGCTTGAGCTTTTGTAAGGAGTTAGGCTATGAGAAAAATGCGAATTGTTTCCTTCTGCATCCCTGCCGAGCTTTCGGAGGGGGTAAAGCGTGTTGCCGAGATCCTGAATTTCGTATCCGGCTCGCCCGCAGAGCTGACGGTAAAGGCCGAGCACGGAGAGGCTAACACCCTCACCCTTGCCAAGGGGACGGCTATGATCACCTATACCGCGCCGCACATGTTCTTCCGTCTGCTTGGGCTTCTTTTGGAGCATGCCGACGAAGAGTGCTATACCTGCCGTGAGGAGACCCCCTTTGAGACGGTGGGCATGATGCTTGACACCTCACGCGGGGCCGTGCCGACGGTGGCCGCCACCTGCCGCATGCTGAGCTATCTTGCCGTGATGGGCTACAACATGGCCATGCTGTACACCGAGGATACGGTGGAGCTGGAGGGTCGCCCCTATTTCGGCTATATGCGCGGCCGCTACACGGCCGAGGAGCTGCGCGCGATCGATGACTGCGCCTTCTCGCTGGGGATCGAGCTGATCCCCTGTATCGAGTGCTACGGCCATATGGAAAAATACCTTATCTGGGGAGAGGCCGCCGCCATCAAGGATACCTCTAAGGTGCTTCTCGCCCGTGAGGATCGTACCTTTGCCTTCCTGGATACGCTGATCTCCACCGTCTCCTCCTGCGTCCGCTCCCGCCGTATCCACGTGGGTATGGACGAGGCCTGGGACATGGGGCGCGGCAATTTTCTTACCAAGCATGGCTACGTGCCGCCCTTTCAGATCTTTAACGAATACATGGAGCGCCTGGTGGAGATCACCCGCAAGCACGGCCTGCGCCCGATGATGTGGAGCGACATGTATTTCCGCGTTTGCACAGACAACAACGCCTATTACAGTGAAGAGACCGTGGTCCCGCCCGAGGTAGCCGAGCATATCCCCGAGGAGATGGATCTTGTCTTCTGGCATTACGGTGAAAAGCCGCACTGTGACACCTACATGCTGGAAAAGCACCGCGCGCTTGGAAGAAACACGATCTATTGCGGCGGCCTTTGGAGCTGGAGCGGTCACTTCCCCGAAAATCACTACATGAGAGAGACCACCGACATCTCGCTTTCCGCCTGCCGTGAGCAGGGGGTACGCGAGGTGATGACCTCCCTGTGGCTGAACGACAACTCCGAATGCGATATCTTCTCCTGCCTTTTGGGGCTTTCCTACTTTGCCGAGCGGGTCTATCATCCCGAGGCAGAGGACGCCTTCCTCCGTAGCCGCTTTACCGCCACAACAGGGGGCGATACCGATGCCTTTATGACCATGAGCGATTATCACAACTCCTTTGGCGACGAGGGGGACGACTACGAGGGCAAAAACTGGTGGCACCGCTTTGCCGGCAAGGCCTTCTTCTGGCAGGACGTCATGGAGGGGCTGCACGAGGTGGCGCTTTTCAAAAAGCCGATGAGCGCCCACTACGAAAAGGCCGCACGCACCCTGCGTGCGCACATGGACCATGGCGAATGGGATCGCCTTTACGAGCATGCCGCCTTGATCATGGAGCTGCTTGCCAAAAAGACCTATATTGCCGAGCGCCTGTACCCCGCCTATCAGAGAGGCGACCGTAAGGAGCTTACCAGGCTGGCTACCGTCTACATTCCCGCCCTTGGGGCACTTGCCGAGCAGGTAAGGCTTACCCACCGCGCTATCTGGTTCCAAAGCCTTAAGACCATCGGCTGGGCCAATATGGACATCCGCTATGCCGGTATGGCCGCAAGATGCGAAACTGCCGTGCTTCTGCTTTCCGAATATCTGGACGGCAAGCGCGACCGCATTGAATCCTTGGAGGAGGCACGGCTGCCGAAGGGCTCCAGTGGTTTTATGCACTATGCCAATATCGCCACCGTGAATATTTCGATCTGATATGTACCGCTATCAATTACACACACATACCGTGCCCTGCTCGCTCTGTGCCAGAATGTCGCCGGAGGAGCTGTGCCACGCCCTTTATGAGGGCGGGTACGCCGGGGCTGTACTGACCAACCATTTTTTCCACGGGAATACCGGCGTTGACCGTGCGCTTCCCTTTGCGGATTTCGTAAAGCCGTATATCGAGGATTACGAGGCCTGCAAAAGGGCGGCTGAGCCCTACGGCCTTGACATCCTCTTTGGGCTTGAGGAGGGGGTCGGCGGGGGGCTTGAGATCCTTTGCTACGGCCTTACCCCAGAGATCCTTTTGCGCCATCCCGAGCTATCCACGTCGGCCGCCGCTGTCTGGCATGACGTGCTGCACGCCGAGGGGGTTCTTGTTGTGCAGGCACACCCCTTCCGTGAAAGGGCCTACATCACGACCCCGGGGCCTTTGCCCCTCACGGTAATCGACGGGGTGGAGGCCTACAACCGCGGAAACATCGGGGATGAAAACGCCCGTGCCTGTGCCCTGGCCGCCAAGCATCCCACGCTGATCGTTACCTCGGGGGCGGATGCCCACGAGCCGCGAAGCGTTACCGTCGGCGGGATCGAGACCGAGCGCCGCATCCGTAACGAGGCCGAGCTGGCAGAGATCCTGCGAAGCGGAGAATACACTCCCATTGCCCTGCCCTAGGGCGAGGCGCACGGAACAAAAAAAGAGGGAGCAATTTCGCTTCAAAGCCGATCTGCTCTCTCTTTTTCCATAGGGCGCGGTATATGCCGCGCCCTATTTTTTTATTTCTTCATTTTTTCAAGGTCGTTCTTACGGATCTCCACGCGTCTTACCTTACCGCTGATGGTCTTGGGAAGCTCCTCTACAAACTCGACGATTCTCGGGTACTTGTAGGGGGCGGTGTGGGTCTTGACGTACTCCTGAATCTCCTTCTTAAGCGCATCGGTGCCGACCGTGCCCTTGACAAGCACGATGGTTGCCTTTACGATCTGCCCGCGAACCTCGTCGGGGACGGGGGTAACGGCACACTCCAGAACGTACGGCAGCTCCATGATCACGCTTTCGATCTCAAACGGCCCGATACGGTAGCCCGAAGACTTGATCACGTCGTCGATACGGCCGACATACCAAAGGTAGCCGTCCTCGTCCATGGTGGCGGTATCACCGGTGTGATAGTAGCCGTCATGCCAGACGTCGGCAGTCTTTTCCTCGTCCAGGTAATAGCCGATAAAGAGGCCGCAGGGCACGTGATCCTTGGTGCGGATGCAGATCTCACCCGTGTCACCCGTCTTGCACTCGTTGCCGTCGGCATCCAGCACCACTACTTCATACAGCGGGCTCGGTTTACCCATAGAGCCGATCTTGGGGGTGGAGCCGACAAAGTTGGCGATCGAGAGGGTGGTTTCGGTCTGCCCGAAGCCCTCCA
>JAGBZZ010000080.1 GCA_017652965.1 Clostridia bacterium
AACTTGTTGTTAGTCATGGTTTCTTCTCCTTTACAGTTGGTTGAAAATTTACAAATCTTCTACAGTTACCATTATATCATATTCTTTTTGGTTTTGCAAGTCGGAAACAATATTATTTTTTTATTTTACTTTCCTATTTTACTTTCCTTTCCCGCACGGGGGCATCCGATTCGTGCCGAATACGAGAAAAAGGATAAAAAGCGTCACACTTTTTCCTATCTATACCATTTTTGTTTGATTTTTACAATTTTAATTCTTGATTTTCGTCGTTTTTTATTTCAAAAGGATGTTGAATTAAAAGGAAGAATGTGGTAAAATATGTATGTACCAAAAAATACCACTTTCAAGGAGAGACACACCATGGAGCTGAAAAGAATTCTGATAGCAGACGAAAGCGCAGACCAGCGGCGCGCCCTGCGGGAAAGCCTGCAAAAGGCGGGATACTGCGAGATCGAGGAGGCAACCAACGGCGAGGAGGCACTGATCAAGATCGACCGTACCCTTCCCGATGCCGTGATCGTGGATCTTTGGCTGTCCCGCATTGACGGGATCGGGGTTATACGAAACGGGCGCAGCCTGCACCCTGAAAAAATGCCGATCTTTGTTCTCGTCTCGCTGATCTCCAACCAGAACGTGTTTGTCGAGGCCACCGGTGCCGGAGCGGATTACTGCTTTCTGAAGCCTTACGACTGCCACGCCCTGATCGAGGAGCTGGAGCATCTCGCATCCAAGCGTGCCGAGCCGCACAAACCGACGGCCGCCCTTGCCCATCCCGAAGAAAACCACGAAATCGAGACGCAGGTGACCAAGATCATCCATCAGATCGGCATCCCCGCCCACATCAAGGGATACCAGTATCTGCGCACCGCCATCCTGATGACCATCAGCGACAACGAGATCATCAATTCGGTCACCAAGGTTCTCTATCCCTCGGTAGCCAAGCGGTATCAAACCACCACCAGCCGTGTTGAGCGCGCGATCCGCCATGCGATCGAGGTAGCATGGGACAGAGGGGACATTGACACGCTGAACTCCTTCTTCGGATATACGGTGCAAAACAATCGCGGCAAGCCGACCAACAGCGAGTTTATTGCCATGATTGCCGATAATCTGCGCTTGAAATACAAGCTGTATTAAGAAAAAAACTACCGAAAGCCGTCAAAAGTGAGGCTTTCGGTAGTTTTTATTCAGATTTCGGGATAAATTCCAAGGTCATATGCCATCCAAAGGACGGTATAACGGTTTTTCAGCTCCTTTGCATAACGCATCCCGTCGGCAATCACGGGGCGGGTATAATACGCAAAGAAGCTCTCCATATCAAAGCCCGCCGCCGCAAGGATCCTTCGTATCTCTGCAGCGCCCGGCATGGCGGAAAGGACAGAGCGGATCTCCTTCTCCTTTTCAAGGTAAATAGCAGCCCTTGGCTTGCGGTAGCTCCCCGCCTCCTCCTGCAGGGCGATGCATTCCTCGGCAATTTGCCCGTAAATACGGCGTATCTCACGGCGATCCGCTTCATCAAGGCAATGCGGCACCCGCCTCGTCCAATCGGCGGCCAGGATCGCCTCTCTCACCTCGGCCGTCAGAACCGTCGCATAGGCCACGTCGATCCCGTGGGCAAGATAGCTTCGCCCCGAAAGGATCCCGGTGATCTCAAAATAATGCGAAAGGTGATGCTCACTGCCCGAGGCAGGTCTGGAATTGCCGACATAGCTCATCAGAATGCCCACGGCGATCAATGCCTCGGTCAGCTGTGCGATCGCATCCGGCTCACAGCGCATGATGCGATCGGATGCCGCCACCACCGCTTCCACGATATCGAGCGTCTGCTGATAGACCTCGGGGCAAAAATATTCGCCGTTGACAACTGCGGAAAGCTTCCAGTCACACAGGGCGGAATATTTGCCGACAATATCGCCGTATCCGGCGCGGATCATATCCATAGGGGCGCTCGCCATAACCTCGGGATCGGCCACGATCGCAAGCGGCAGCCCCGTAGGATAGGTCACCTTCATCCCCCCCATGATCATAGCCGCACCGTCCGAGGCGTATCCGTCCATCGAGGGGGCGGTGGCCACGATCATATACGGGATGCCGGAGGTCTTGGATACGTACTTACAAAGATCCTGGATCACGCCGGAGCCGACCCCAAGGATCAGATCTGCGTTACCAAGCTTCTCATTTACGCGGCCTACGCTTTCCTCGTTGGGAATAACAAGCGTGTCACCGGAAAAAAGAACCTTATGCAGGATCCGCTCCCCAAGAAGCCCCGCGGCGCGCTCACCCGCCGCGCGGTATGTGTTTTCGTCTGCCACCAAAAGAATGCGGCTATAGGATTCCGTCAAGCCGGGAAGGCGCTCAAGCGCCCCACGCGCGATGGCGATATCCCGTATCGCACACTTATGTGTGCGCCCACACGCGCACTCTCTGCCGCGTATCATACGTTGAAGATCCATATTTCCACTCCTTAAAAATGCGACGGATACGGCCATGCCGTATCCGCGCCGCAATCACCCTGTCTTAGATCGTTACCTTCTTATAAGCCTTCTTACCTCTGCGGAGAAGGATGCCGTTTTTCAGCGCCTCCTGCGAGAAGACCGCCTTAAGATCGGTCACCTTTTCGCCGTCGGCCGTTACACCGCCCTGCTCAATGGCACGGCGCCCCTCCGAGCGGGTAGGCACAAGCCCTGCCGCCACCAGAAGCGTGATGATATCGGCAGAACCGTCAACAAGCACCGAGGGATCCAGTGTCACGGTAGGCACTTCCCCGTCGGCCGCACCGCCAAAGAGGGCACGCGAGGAGGCTCTGGCCGCCTCGGCCTCTGCCTCGCCGTGAACAAGCTTTGTCAGCTCGTATGCCAGGATATCCTTTGCCTCGTTCAGGCGGCTACCCTCCCAGGAATCCATCTTGTCGATCTCCTCAAGAGGCAGGAAGGTCAGCATACGGATGCACTTCAACACGTCGGCATCCCCCACGTTGCGCCAGTACTGATAGAACTCGAAGGGCGAGGTCTTGTTGGGGTCAAGCCACACGGCGCCGGAGGCCGTTTTACCCATCTTCTTCCCCTCGGAGTTGAGAAGAAGCGTGATGGTCATGGCATACGCATCCTTGCCAAGCTTGCGGCGGATAAGCTCGGTACCGCCAAGCATATTCGACCACTGATCGTCACCGCCGAACTGCATATTACAGCCGTACGCCTGATACAGATGA
>JAGBZZ010000081.1 GCA_017652965.1 Clostridia bacterium
CGCAAGTTTGTCCTGCTCCTCCCCCTGATCTATCTGATGCCACACCTGGTAGCCGACCGCACGCTCGGCGTTTATCTGGCCGAGCCGGTTGCCGACGTCCTCGCCGTCACCTTTACCGCTATCCTCTTCTCGCTTCAGTTCCGGCGGGCCCTGCAGGCGATCGAGACCCCTCCTGCCTCATAAAAGAAAAGAGAACGCCCGGCATCCTGCCGAAGCGTTCTCTTTTTTTTGCTGTGCGCCCCGTCGCCTTATCGATCCTCGGGGTTATAATAAAGCTCTGTGCCGATAAAGCCGACCTGGGCAAAGTCCGCGTGGTTGGCGCGCACGATATAGTCGATATAGCTCTCGATCATACGGGCATACAGGATGTATCCCGCAGGGGTCAGATGCCCACGGCGGAAGACCGCACGGAAGGCCTCGTCATTGACGGGAGCATAGGTATAAAGGTCAATGACGTAGGTGAAATCGAAAAGCTTGGCGATCTCGAGGAGAAGGTCGCGGTGAACGCGGCGCTTTTCATCCCGCTCCTCATTCCCTCTCGGGATGGTAACAAGGAAGATCCGTGCCCGCGGCTGCAGCTCCTTGATGTGGCTGATGATCCTGCCCATATAGCCGGCAAAGGTGGTCTTATTCCGATCGGGGTTCGCAGGGTCGGCATCCGCCGCACAGCCAAACTCATAGTTGCGGTAGATATCGTTGACGCCAAGGGCAATGATATAGGCCTGTGCCAGCTTATCCCGCCCCCAGAAGCCGCGCAGATCGGCAAAGCTCTCCACGTATTCCTTGGCGGTCATCCCGCCGCGCGAGAAGTTATAGACACAGCTTCCGCAGCTGCGGCCGATGTACTGCCCCCAGGAATACTCGTAAAAATCGTGATAGCCGTGCGTACCATCCGCCTTCGTCGATTCCAGCTCCCCCGAGGAGAGCGAATCGCCAATGCAGGCAATCGTACGGAAGATGGAGCAAAAGCCACCGTCGCTCACAAGGCGGTCAAGCGGCTTTTCCTCCGGGCGTACACCCATAAAATCTTGGATCGTCATATCGGTCACTCCTTTGGTTTTTTCTTACGGCTTCAGTATAGCACATTCTCATCGGTATTTCCAGTCTATTCCGGATTTTTTCTCCGCTCTCCTATGCCCACCACTCCCCCGCCCGACCTGCGCGACGGCGGCGGCATCGGGTTTTTCTATGATTTTTGGGTGTTTTTCCTCAAAAAAGTCGTTTTTGTCAATATAGTAGTCTTTTTCTATGATACGCACCGCCTACTTCTGCGTTATAATGGTATCAAGAGACGTAACATATAAGGAGAGCTGCCCAAATGAAGGATACCGCCAAAAAGGATATACTGCGCGTTGCCGTGATCGGCTGTGGTAAGATCACCGCGACCCGCCACGCACCCGAGTACGCCGCCTGCGAGCAGGCCGAGATCGTCGGCTTTTTTGACGCGGTGGAGGGGCGCGGGCGCGATATGGCCGCCACCCACGGCGGCAGGGCCTTTTCCTCGGTGGATGAGATCCTTTCCTCGCCCGACGTGGACGCCATCAGCGTTTGCACGGCCAACGTCACGCATGCCGACATTACCGTGGCGGCGCTGAAGGCCGGCAAGCACGTGCTTTGCGAAAAGCCGATGGCCATCACGCTTGACGAATGCCTGCGCATGATAGAGGCCGCAAGGGAAAGCGGCAAGCGTCTTATGATCGCCCATAACCAGCGCCTGATCCCCCTGCACGTGGCGGCACGCGCCCGCCTGCGCGACGGGGCGATCGGACGGCCGATCAGCTTTAAGACCACCTTCGGCCACAGTGGGCCGGATAACTGGAGCGTAGACCCGGGTACGGGAAACTGGTTTTTCGACAGAGCCAAGACCCCCTTCGGCGCGGTTGCCGATCTTGGCATCCATAAGATCGATCTTATCCGCTATCTCCTTGACAGCGAGATCACCGAGGTGGAGGCCATGCTGGGCACCCTTGACAAGCGGGATGCCGCAGGCAGGCCGGTTGCCGTGGACGACAACGCCCTGATCCTTTGCCGCATGGAAAACGGGATGCTTGGCACCGTCAGTGCCAGCTGGACCTATTATAGCGGCGAGGACAACAGCACGGTCATTTACGGAAGCGAGGGCAGCATGCACCTCCTGCCGGGGGCAGACACCCTCACGATCCGCACCCGTGACGGCAAGGAAACGGTCGACATCATCCCGCCGAAGGCCACCACCGGGGTGATCGACTGCTTTGTCTCGGCCGTCCTTAGCGGTACCCCCTCCACCTTAGATGCCGAGGTGATCCTACCGTCCATGCAGGCTATGCTGGCCGCTGTGGAGGCCTCCGAAAGCGGCAAAAGGGCTATCCTGTAAGGTTCCCCTTTCTTGTAATAAAAGAGAGCAAATCGGGCAAAAGCCGATCTGCTCTCTTCTCTTTTGGCACGGTTTTTTACTTGTGGCCAAGCACGTCCTGCTTCACGGGCGAGGAACGCGCACCAAGCTTCGGATAGCGGCGCTCAAGGGCTGCCAGCGAGATCTCCACGTCCTCCTCGACCTCAAGGGCGCTGCCCGCCCCAACGCAGACCATGTCGCAATCGCGGATGGTGTTCCACACAAAGTTGAAGCCAACGTAAGGCGTGCAACGTCCTGCGGCCATCGGCTTGATGGTGATGACCGGCTTTTTCGCGGTGTTGATGATGCGCGCCACAGACTCTACCTCTACCTGCATCAAAAAGCCGAGGCAGTTGTAGATCTGGATATAGGTCTCTACGTCATATCCGTTCATATCGCTGTAGGTGACAAGCTCGGGCATATGCGCCGAAAGGCCGGGGATAAGCCCCTCATCACGGATCATGGCGAGGTAATCGGGCAGGCGCGGGATAGCCTTCTTGTTCTTATTGACCAGTGCCTCTGCGTTTGCATGGAAGATCAGGGTAACGTCCGCCCCGATCTCACGGCTCTTGTGAATGGTAGCGGCCGCCTCTCTTCTCGCCTCGGGGGTATCGTCCACGTTCGGAGAAACGCTATCGATGATCTTGATGCGCTTGCCGAGCTTATCCTCGGCATAGCGGACAGCGGCAACCCTTTTCTCATCGCCACTGAACGGGCCGAGAATGGCATCCACACCACGGTCCATATACGCCTTGAAGACGGGGAAGAAATCCTCGGGCTTCTGATATTTTTCACGGATGCCGGCATCGGCGGCGGGGCCGGTGTGGCTCCAACCGAACAACCAGTTGACACCCATGATCATACGGGGGAGAGACACCCCGCCTACGGTGGTTCTCGGAAAAAGATCGCTCATCGCAATGCACTCCTTTTGTTTTTTCTTTATTATATCAAAAAATTTGACTTAAAAAATCGAAATGACAGACCAAAACATTGACAAAACCGACCTTTTGCGTTACAATGTCTACAAAGAGACCTCCCACGTTACGAAAGGAAGCCGCCATGAACTTTTTAAGCATCCGAAAAGCCTCAGCCCCCCTCACCTCCTGCCCGATGCACGTCCACAAGGCCTGGGAGCTGATCTATCAGCTGGAGGCACCCACCACCGCCATTGCCGACAGGCGTGAGTATCGGGTCATGGAGGGAGAGCTGATCGTCATCCCGCCCGAGACCCCGCACAGAACGGTATCGACCACCCCGTTCCTCGATTTTTGCATTCTTTTAGAGCATATCGACCTCCCCGCACGGCCGATCGTGGTACGGGATACCGACGGGCTGATCCTATCGCTTTACGAGATCCTGGCGCGCATCCGGGATGACCGAAGCGAGGAAAACTGCGCGATCCTTGAAAAGCTGAGCGAGGCGCTTTGCATGGCGATCAAAAAGGCCACCGCCGAAAGAAGCGAGCCGACGTTTGTGACGCAGTTCAAAAAGACCCTGCGGGAGAATATCGAAAATCCGTATTTTGACCTTACCGACGCCATACGGCATATGGGCTACCATCCCGACTATTTCAGGCGCGCCTTCAAGCGCTATACGTCGCTTTCCCCCTTAAGCTTTCTAAACCGTATGCGGATAGAGCGCGCCAAGGATCTTTTGCAGTTAGAGTCCTCGCTTTCGGTCGGGGAGATCGCCACGCGGTGCGGCTTTCGCGATCCGCTTTATTTTTCCACCGCCTTCCGCCGTGAGGTGGGCCACTCCCCTCTTTCCTACCGCAACCTATATAGCTGACACAAAAAAAGGAGATACCCAAAGACTGCAGGATATCTCCTTTTTGCTTTGCGGGGTCAGGCCGCCGTGGGCTCTTCCTTCTCCTTATACAAAAGCATCGCAAGGATCACGGCAAGGACACCCGCCACCACCTTCCCAAGGATCATGGGCAGGACGTAGGTGGCGGAAAAGGCCATGGTAAAGGCAAGGTGCGAGCCAAAAGCAAACGAAGCCGAAACGGCAAAGGCCGCATTCAGCACAAGGCCGCGCCGATCCATCTGCCGTGCGACCCCAAAGGTGGAGGCGTTGGTGACAAGGCTTGCCAAAAACGAAAGAGCAGAGATCGAGTTGATGCCCATCCGCCTGCCAAGCGCACCGAGCGGCCGCGAAAGAAGACGGGAAAGGAGAAGCATCAAGGGCAGCGCCCCCGAAAGGGTCACGCAGGCGTTGGCGCATACAAGGGCGGCCTCCTCAAAGCTGCCAAGATGCGGGCTGACGGTAAGGCCGGTCAGAAAGGTGAAAAGTGCAAGAAGCAGCCCGACAAGCGACATCACCTTGATCACCGTCCCAAAAACCGAAAAGCACTTGATGCACGCCGCGGGGAAATAGCAAAGGGCAAGCACCAAAAGCACCGATATTATGAGAAGAGGGATCAGGTTTATAAGGATAAGTGTAAATCTTACGTTACAAAACAGCCCCGCCACGAGACACCCTGCGGGGATGGTGACGATCCCGCACAGAAGCCCGAAGAAAAGCTCACGGTGCCGCTCCTTCGGTACAAGACCCAGCGAAAAGGGGATGGTAAACGAGATGACACAGCCCATCATAGAGGAGACGATAAAGGCGTTGTAATTCCCGATCTCCTCCGAGACGGCAACGCTTTGCGAAAGCACCGTGCCGCCCATATCGTTGGCAAACAGCGAGGCGGGGATGATGGACGGGTCGATCCCAAGGAGGCGGTAAAAGGCCAGAAAGGCGGGCGTCAGCCACACGCCAAGCAGGGGGGCAAGCACCAGCATCCCCAGCATGGAAAGCGCCATCGCGCCAAACAGCGAAAAGCCCCGCTCAAATTCCTTTCCAAACCCCAGGCGGTTTCCTGCCAGCCAGTCAAGCGCGCCAAGCACGCAAAACGCAAGGATCACGATCTTGATGACAGTCATTTGCCCTCCCCTCCCCTTTTCTTCAAGGCCTTCTCGCCCGCAAGGCGGGAGAAGAGGGTGTGCTCGCCGCACTCCAAGCGGTATTCTGCCCCATCGGGCATGGTAAGGCACGCGGTACATCCGAAGGGGACGCAGAGAGAAAGCCGAAGCCCCTCCTCCTCCCTTCGGTAGGTCATGCGGTATTCCCCGCGCACGGTGTGCAGGGCAAACGAAAAATACCCGACAGAGGTTGCCATCCTCGGCCGCAGTGTCACCGTGCGGTAAGCATCCCGCGAGGCAACAAGGCCAAAAAGATCCTCTACGATAAACGAGCATGCCCCCGCAAACATCGCGTGGTTGTGGGTCGCCATGCTTCCCACCTCCACCCATTGCTCCCAAAGGGTGTTGGCCCCGCGAGCTATATGATCGCCAAAGCTTGGATAGGTGGGGTGAAAATAGGTATCAAGGGCAAGATCCAGAAGGCCGGCCTCCGCAAGCACGGTGGCTAAATAGCGCGTGCCGAAGATGCCGGTATCCAGATGCCCCTCCCGCTTATCAAGGATCGACCGCACCAAGGACGCAAGGATCCTTTCCCGATCCTCGGGCGGGCACATACCGAAGGCAAGCGGCAAAAGGGTGGGCGTTTGGTCACCGTCCGAATAGGTGAAGTCCCCCTCGCGGTAAAAGGCCTTGCGGTAGCCGCCCTTCACCTTTTCCATAATAGCGCGATAGGCGGGGATATCCTCGCTGTGTCCTGCGGCCTCCGCCAGCTCACACATCGCGTCGGCCATATGGTAAAATAGGGCGGTGGCAGTTTCGGAGGGATGCGAGAAGGAATCGCGGAAGAGGCCTGCCTTGTTCGGATGGGGGGCGCACCAATCACCGAATCTGCCGGGCAATACCCCATCCTCGGCCACGGCGGCAGTTGCCAGAAGATAGGCACGCACGCCGGGATAATGCTCGGCCAGCAGGCGCCCGTCGCCATACGCGCGCCAAAGGGCGCGCAGGATAAGGATCTGGGCACCGTACCACTCGGGCATCTCGGCTTTTTCGCTTTTTATATGCCGCAGCATAAAGCCGCTGTGGTCATAGACGTGCCAATACTGCGAGGCAAAGTCCACGTACGCGGCAAGATCCATGGCGCACGGGGTGCGCTCGTCCCGCCCTGCACAGTCGCTGGAATAGCTCATGGTATTGGAGCGGATGCTGGCGGTTGCGTTGTGATACAGCTGCATGATGCGCGCATCGTCGCAGGAAAGCTCCATGGTTTTTGCAAGGTCGGCGTGCAGAAAGGCCGCGCGGAACTCACCGCGTGACGGAAGCCCCGAAAGCCCGCTGACCTCCACGTACCGAAAGCCGTGGTAGGTAAAGCGCGGCTCGTACACCGCAAGGCCGTCCTCACCGTATACGTAGACGTCGGTCTGCCTGGCATCGCGCAGGTTGCGCACGTCAAGCTCGCCCGTCTCCTTATCGATCATCTCGGCATGCCGCAGGGTCAGCACGTCCCCCCGCTTCCCTACCCGCTCGATGCGGACAAAGCCGGACATATTCTGCCCAAAATCCAGGATCACGCGGCCGTCTGAGAGGCGGCGGGCATCCACAAAATCGTGGTACGCCTCCACCGTGATGGGGGGCAGGGGGCTTGGCATGACCCTCTCGCCCTCTACCTTAACGGGTATGGCGGGGTGGGCCCACTCGGCCATACACGGGCCCCAGGGGCGGAGGAGGCGGGCATCGTAATGCTCACCGTGGTAGATGCTGTTTTCGGTGATGGCGGCCTCGTCTGCGGCCAGCCACGTGCCGTCGGTTGGGATCGCCTCGGTGCGGCCGTCTGCATAGGTCAGATGCAAAAGCCCGAAAATGCGCCGTACCCCCTCGTGCTGCCAGGAGTCATAGCGCCACATAAAGCTTTTC
Organism: Clostridia bacterium; assembly: GCA_017652965.1. The sequence goes on from JAGBZZ010000081.1 coordinate 7,192, forward strand.
TTGTAATAGCCGTCGGCCAGGATAACCCCGATAGTATTCTCCCCAAGGACAAGCCGATCGCCAAGATCGTAGGATTCATAATACCGCAGGCCAACAGGGACGGCGGCAGGCACAAAGCGGCGCTCATCCGGGCGGCGGCCATTGACGTAGAGGTCGAAAAAGTTGGTGGCACTCATGTAAAGAAGTGCCTGCACCGGCATCTCCCGCAGGCAGAAGCTTTTCTGCAGGCGAAAGGCGCGATAGGGCTCGCAGGAGTCGTCGGGGGCGATCCACTCCGCCCCGCAAAGCTCGGTAAGCGGCCCTGTGGTAAAATGGGTCTCCCCCTCGGCTACCTCGCCGCCTATGCTCCACACGCACACCGATACGCGGTAGCGGGTAAAGGGCAAAAGCCCCTCCCCCTCATACGGAATATGCAGGGTCCTGTCGGTTTCCACCCGACCCGTGTCATACACCGCCCGATCGGCAAGATACACGGTAAGGCGGTGTGCCCTTTGCCCGTCCCCTTGGCGGTCGGATTTCACACGGTAGGAAAAGGAAGGGTGTGCACTGCAAAGTGAAAGCGGGCACTTGCGAAGATCGGTTTCTATCGACGTGACGGTCAGCATAGCATTCTCCCCGAGGGTTTATTTTCAATCAGTATAGGAGGCCACCGCCAGTATACCACACCGTCGCCGCTCCCGTCAAGGGGCAGTACCGATTTACCTGCCCCCGAAAATCTTTTCTTGCATCTTTGGCACCTTGGTGCTATAATAAGGGTAAACGCTAAGGATGATGCCAAGGAAGCAAAAAGGAGCCCCCACGTATGAGCCGCACGGTATTTGAAAAAAGCAAATGGATCTGGGTAGCCTCGGGCGAATGCCCCGACCAATACGTCGAATTTTGTGAGCGGATCTCCTATCGCGGCGGGGAGGTCACCGTCCGCCTTTCCTGCGATGGGGATTACACCCTGTTTGTCAACGGCCGATACGTTGCCTCTAACCAGTACGGTGACTTTGAGCATTACAAGATCTACGATACGCTCTCGCTTGCCCCTTATCTGACAAAGGGGGAAAACGAGCTTTTGTTTCTCGTCCATCACGTCGGCGCCTCCACCTTCCGCTATCGGCCTGCCGCGGCGGGGCTTTTATACGAGATCCTGGCGAAAGACACC
>JAGBZZ010000082.1 GCA_017652965.1 Clostridia bacterium
CCGCCCACCGGTCTGTCAAGAGTCGCCGCGGCCGGGCAGGGCAAGGAGCTTCCTCATCTCGGGGATGCGGAAGAGGACGAAGGCGCCGATCACGGTGAAGACCGTCTCGGGCAGCATATACACGCCGTTGTAGCAGATCGAGTACAGCACCGGGCGGCCGACCCACTCACGGCCAAAGGCAACGAACTCCTCAAGGTTGGCCCACAGGATGATCCCCGCGAGGAAATGCACGAAAAAGCGCAAAAAGCAGACAAGCGCGACCCCAAGGACAACGCCGAGAAGCCCGCGGCGGCGGAAAAGGCCGGCAAGCCCAAGGACGGTAAAGGCCAGGATGTAATCGAGGAAAAGGCTCCCGATCAGCATCCCGGGGGTCAACCCCCAGGCAAACACACCGCCCTGCAGGATCTGGAACCAGGAGTAGCAGAAGGCGGTCCCCAATCCCCAGGCAAGCCCGTGGCGGATCGACACAAGGCAGATGGGGAGCATGGAAAGCAGGGTGAGCGAGCCGTCAAAGGGGAGTGTGAAGAGCTTCACGTAGCTGAGCGCGACGGCGGCGGCCAGCATCAGGGCGCACTCAACGAGTGCGAGGGTACGGGTTCGTTTCATAACGAGCCTCCTTATAAAGATATTAAAAACCGCACGAAATCTCCGTGCGGTTTTTAAACCTTCCCCTCCGTGACCGAAAGAAAAAGCGGAACAATCTCCCTACGCCGGCATTATCCGTATCAGGTTAAAGGGTTCGGCATACGCCATCTCAGCCATATAGGCACCCCTGATCTCTATGCAGTTTTCACAGACGGTAGTATAGCACAAAGAACTCGGCTTGTCAAGTGCTTTTTTACGCTTTTTTTCCCCCCACTTGACAAACGCCCAAAAAAGTGCTATACTCTTGCTATCAAAAATACACGAGGCAAACGCTATGACTCTTTCCAAGAAAAATACCGCCCTCAGGATGACCCAGCTGGCCATTCTGACGGCGATCGTCGTTCTTCTGCAATGCTTCGGCGGGCTTTTGCGCCTGCCGTTTATGGGGACGGCGGGCAACCTGGTTCTGATCCCGATTGCGATCGGGGCGATCCTTCTCGGCCCTGCCGCCGGTACCTGGCTTGGCTTTTTGTGCGGTGCCGTTATCTATCTCTTCGGTGTGACGGGGGCCGACCCCTTCACCCACATCCTCTTTGAGGCGCACCCCCTGATCACCGCCCTTATCTGCCTTGTCAAGACCTCGCTGGCAGGCTTTCTGGCTGCCCTGCTTTACCGCGCCGTTGCCAAACACAACGAGTATCTTGCCCTGCTTCTCACGGCCATTCTCGTCCCGATCGTCAACACCGGTGTCTTTGTGCTTGGCTGCTTTACCATCCTTGACACCCTGTCCCAGAACTTTGTGGGCGATGGCGAGAGCGTGATCGCCTTTATCTTTCTTGGGCTTGCCGGTGTGAACTTCCTCTTTGAGCTTGGCCTCAACCTGGTGCTGACCCCGGCCATCGAGCGGATCATTTCGGTCGTCCGCAAAATGACGGCACGCAAAGGCTGACCCCCGCAAAGCTGCATCCCATACAAGGGATCCTGTGCAAAAGCATAGGATCCCTTTTTTCGTTTATGTCACGCGCCGGCAAGTGCCACGGCGTGCCGCAGACCTTTCCTCTCTAAAACAAATCAAATTGCGAAGATAAAAAAAGGATACTACGTGCGCAGGCATAGTATCCTTTTTCCTTTTCGTTTATATCA
>JAGBZZ010000083.1 GCA_017652965.1 Clostridia bacterium
CGCGGCAAAGGCGGCTGACGGCCTGCTTACCGTTAAGGGGGTTACCACCTCCTTTGCCCTTGTGCGGATCGAGGATACCGTGTATATATCTGCACGCTCGGACGGTACCGTCAACGTACAGGTGATCCTTGAAAAATTCCAGGGCGGCGGTCATTTTGACGTAGCCGGGGCTCAGGTAAGAAACGTAACGGTGGAAACCGTAGTGGAACGCCTCAGAGAGGCGATAGATGAATATTTTGATAATCAACATAAGGGAGAAGAAAGATGAAAGTAGTGTTGCTTGCCGATGTGAAGGGGCAGGGAAAGAAGGACCAGATCGTGGAGGTGTCGGACGGATACGCCCGCAACTTCCTTTTTCCGCGTAAGCTGGCCACCCCTGCCGACAATAAGGTAATGAATGAGCTTCGCACCAAAAAGGAGGCCGACGAATTCCGCGTGCGTGAGGAGCAGAATGCGGCAAAGGCGCTTGCTGAGCGGCTTGCCACCATCACCCTGAAGATCAAATGCGCCGCCGGGGGAGACGGCCGCCTTTACGGCGCCGTGACGGCCAAGGATGTGGCCGAGCGCCTGGAGAGCGAGCACGGTATCAAGGTTGACAAGCGTAAGATCGTGATGAACGAGCAGATCCGCAGCTTCGGCACTTATGCGGTCGAGGTGCGCCTGTATTCCGAGATCCACGGTAAATTTACGGTTGTTGTCCACGAGTAAGGGAAGCTTTTATGAACGAAGAATTGGGGAGAAAACTCCCTGTATCGATCGAATCGGAGCAGGCTGTGCTGGGCAGTATTCTGATTCGTCCCGATAGCCTTGAGGGAATTATCGGGCTTCTTGAGCCGGACGATTTTTCGCTGGAGGAGCATAAGCGGATCTATTCCACGATGCGCTCGATGTTCCTGGCCAGCCATAACATTGATACCGTTACCCTCGTCAATACCCTGGTGCAGGAGGGTGTGTATTCCGAGTCCGGTGGGATCGAATACATCAAAACGCTTTCCTTTAGCGTTCCCAGCGCCTCCAACATTCGCGATTACGCCAAAACCGTGAAGGAAAAGGCGATCCTGCGCCGCTTGATCCTTGCCTGCGAAAAGATTGAGGATCAGGCGTATTACGAGCAGTGAACGGCCGACAATAGTGTGGATAGCGCCGAGCAGACCATTTTTGAGATCGCACAGAACCGAAGCAGTAACGAGCTACGCCATATCCGCGATGTGGCAGACGTGGTATACCAGGATCTCACCGTGCTTTCTCAGAATCCCAATCAGCCGCGCGGTGTTCCTACCGGATATTCCGGCCTTGACCGCGTTCTGGTGCAGCTTGGATACGGAGATCTTGTGATCGTAGGGGCGCGTCCTGCCATGGGTAAGACGAGCTTTGCCGTTAATATTGCGACAAGCGTTGCCAAATCCACGCAGAAGGCGGTATGTATCTTCTCGCTTGAAATGTCGGCAGAGCAGCTGGTAAACCGTATGCTTGCCAGCGAAGCGCGCGTGGATAGCGGCACCCTGCGCCGCGGTAGCCTTTCCTCGGAGGAGTGGGTGCGCCTTGCCGATGCGGCGGCTGAGCTTTCAAAAACAGACATCTTTATTGATGATACTACCAATATTTCGGTTACGGATATGAAGGGTAAGCTTCGCCGTGTCAAGAACCTCGGGCTTGTGGTTATCGACTATCTCGGGCTTATGCACAGTGGACGTGATATCGACAACCGCGTGCAGGAGGTTTCCGAGATCTCGCGTAGCTTAAAGCTGATGGCAAAGGAGCTTGCGATTCCGATCGTTTGCTGTGCCCAGCTTTCGCGTAACCCCGAAAGCACGGGGCGCGGCTCCAAGCGCCCGATGATGAGTGACCTTCGTGACTCCGGCTCGATCGAGCAGGATGCGGACGTGGTGCTTTTCCTTTACCGCGACGACTATTATGATCGCGAGGAAAAGGATGGACAGGTGACCCCGTCCGACATCAGTAAAATTGAGGTCATTATTGCGAAAAATCGTCACGGCGGTGTCGGTACGGTAGAAATGAACTTTGATAAATCCTTTACCAAGTTCTACACGATCGACAAGGTCGAGGGCGACGCCCCGCCCGCATGACCGTAAAAAAGCCCCTGCCGCCCCTGCGGGAGGAGGCGCGCCTTTGCCGCTATATGAATGAAGCGGGGATCACCCCGTATCTTTCGGGCGGTGTTCTGCTGGCACTTTCCGGTGGGGCGGATTCTGTCCTTCTTCTGCTTTTTCTTGCGCGCTTTGCGCGCGAGCGCGCATTCCCGCTTGCGGCACTGCACGTGCATCATCATTTGCGCGGGGAAGAGGCGGATCGGGATGCCGCCTTTTGCCGAGAGCTCTGCCGTGCGTGGGATGTTCCCTTTGAGGAGGTGCACGTTGACGTTGCCGGCGAGGCTCGCATCAGCCACCGAGGGATCGAGGATACGGCAAGGCGGCTTCGCTATCGCGCCTTGGAGGAGGCCTGCCGTGCGCATGGCTTCGCGGTGTTTGCTACTGCGCATCACGCCACAGATCAGCTTGAGACCGTTTTACACCATCTTTTGCGCGGCGGCGGCGCTCGGGCACTTGTCGGAATGCGTCCTGTAAGCGGCCGTTGTATCCGTCCCCTTCTATGCCTGACACGCGAAGAGATCCTTGGCGCATTGGAGGAGGCTGGCGCTGCATACGTGACCGATTCCACCAACGCCGATATCTCCTATACGCGCAATTTCTTGCGTGCCGAGATCCTTCCGCTCCTTTCGCACGTGCAAAACCGCCCCGAGGATGCCGTCCGGCGCCTTTCCGAGGCGATGTCGCACGACGTAGCGTATCTTGAAGAGCAGGCGGGGCGGGCACTGGATGAGATGCCGCGGTGCGATGCCGGTGTTTCGGCCGAGGCCTTGCGCGCCTTGCCGGAGGCTCTTCGCCGCCGCGTTTTGACACGCCTTTACTGTGAGGCGAGAGAAGCGGAGGCGGAGGATGTGGCGATCGAGCATATTCACCTTACCGAGCTTTCACGCCTTCTTATGAAGAGGACGCCCGCCTTTACGCTTGCCGTGCCCAATCGCTTGTATGCGCGCTTGGATGGCGGCTGGCTTTCCTTTGCAAGAGCGGAGGAGAGTGGGGAGTGCCCTTCGGCAGACACGACCCCGCTTTGTGAGGGGGATAATCTGCTTCCCGGCGGATTTACGGTCTCCTTGCACCGCGAGGGGGATACCGTTCGGCTCAGTTGTTTTTCAAAATTTCACAAAATAGACATTATGACGGCATTTTCTTCTGATATAATATGTGGGACACTGCATGTCAGAGGACGGCGCCCCGGAGATGCTTACCGTTTCCGCGGGCATCGGCACAGCATCAAAAAGCTGTATAACGAAAAGAAGATCCCCTTGTCGGCCAGAGAGGCATTTCCTCTTGTTTGCGATGACGGCGGGATCCTTTGGATGCCATTTTGCCCTGTGCGGGAAAATCCTTAAGCCTTATTGCATAACGGGGCACCTGCAAGGATAAGATGAATATGAGATACACTTTTTAAGCGCTTGTGCCATTTTTGGACTAACCTGGATCACAAAGGCAAGAAAGGCATGGAATCCCTATGAAATCAAACGCCAAAAATATCATCCTTATTTTGCTTATGATAGCTGTTTTTATCTTTACCGCCGTGATCATCAGCGATATGATGACGGGGAAGGATGAATTCAACTATGGGCAACTTGTGGAGCTGATGAAAGAGGACAAGATCAAGTCCTTTCAGCTTGACGTCAACGGCTATCTTTCCATTGAAACGACAGATGGCCAAAAGCATTCGTATCGGCTCGGATACACTTCTCAGGTAGAATATATCCACGATTGGGCGACCGATACGGGGGTCGATGCGACCAACAGTAATTTGGAAAGCTTTAATTTTGAGGAGCCGGTGGATACTCCCTGGATCCTTGAGTATCTTCCTTACATCATTGTCATGCTTCTGATGGCCGGGCTCTTCATTTATATGATCCGTCAGACCTCGGGTCGTAGCGGTAAAAACGCCTTTGCCCGTGCACATGCCAAGATCGGAAATCAGAAGAATACGGTTCGCTTTGCGGACGTGGCAGGCGCGGATGAAGAAAAGGAAGAGCTTGCCGAGGTGGTGGAATTCCTCCGTGATCCCGGCCGCTATACCCGCCTTGGGGCAAAGATCCCTCACGGTGTTCTGCTTGTGGGCCCTCCCGGTACCGGTAAAACGCTTCTGGCAAAGGCTGTGGCAGGTGAGGCCGGCGTTCCCTTTTACTCGATCTCCGGCTCGGATTTCGTGGAAATGTACGTCGGTGTCGGTGCTTCGCGCGTGCGTGACCTCTTTGAAACCGCAAGAAAAAGTCCGGCCAGCATCATTTTTATCGATGAGATCGATGCCGTGGGGCGTCACCGCGGGGCAGGGCTTGGCGGCGGCCACGACGAGCGCGAGCAGACCCTCAATCAACTGCTGGGAGAGATGGACGGAGTTGATAAGTCCGAGGGGACGA
>JAGBZZ010000084.1 GCA_017652965.1 Clostridia bacterium
GAAGGTGCAAGCACAGTACACAAGCCGTTTTTCTTGAAATGCAAAAGGGAGATGCCCTGCAAAGCAGCAGGAAATCTCCCTTTTTTGCGTATAAGCGGCCGTCTGTGGCACCTCAGTCGCAAATAGCATCCCAGCGCACGGGAGCTTGCCCGCGCGAGGTCAGAATTTCGTTGGTTTTGGAAAAATGGCGGCAGCCGAAAAAGCCGCGATAGGCCGAGAGGGGGCTTGGATGCGGTGCCTGTAATCTCGCGTGGAGAGGATTTTGGATCAACGCCGCCTTGGACTGCGCATGCGAGCCCCAAAGTAAAAAGACGACAGGTGTTGTCTTGCGATTCAAGGAAGCGATCACGGCATCGGTAAAGGTCTCCCACCCGCGCCCCTTGTGGCTCATGGGGGTATGCAGGCGTACCGTCAGCGTGGTATTGAGAAGCAGTACCCCCTCCTCGGCCCAGGCTGTCAGATCCCCTCTTGCGGGCGGCGAAAACCCAAGATCCGTCTCAATCTCCTTGTATATATTTTCAAGCGACGGCGGGCACGGGATCCCCTCGCGCACCGAGAAGCAATAGCCGTGCGCCTGTCCTTCCCCGTGGTAAGGATCCTGGCCGAGGATCACCGCCTTCACGGATGAAAAAGGAGTGTTTTTCAGCGCGTTGAAAATGTCATACATATCGGGGCAAACGTGCGCCCTGCCGTACTCTTGCTTTAAAAATTCCCGCAGGGAAAGATAATAGTCCTTGCCAAATTCCCCGCCTATTACGGCATCCCAATCGTTTCCGATCTTCATACTTCCCTCCTCGGGCTTTTTTGTGTATTTTACCATACTGCGACAAAAAAATCAAGTGGCACCCCTACTTGACAAATCGATATTTTTCCGATATACTCATATCGTATCCATCATTTTGAAACGAGGTAACGACCATGAAAAGCTCACGCCTTTGCGCCGCCGCACTCCTGCTTCTGATACTCGCCACGCTTGTGCTTTCTGCCTGCACGACACCCGCCGATACCACACCGGCAGCCACCACGACTGCCGCTACAACTGCGGGTGCACCTACCGTCACCACAGCAGAGGTGACCACCACTGCCACAACAACCGCCACAACGACGGTGACCCCTCCCGAAAACAATGACAACGAGGTGGACGCCGGCGATATTTTCGGTTGATCCTATCGGCGTTTTTTACAAAAAAAGAAAAAAGATCGTGCAACCGGATCTTTTCGGATAGCGCGATCTTTTTCTATTTTAAGTACAAGAAATAAGCAGAAGTAAAAGGCCCAAAGTAATGCGATACCATCCAAACACAGCAAAGCTGTGTTTTTTTACATACTGCAGAAGGAAGCGGATCACGCAAAGCGAGGTCAAAAATGCTACGCATCCTCCGACCAAAAGAAGGAGGATCTCGGAAAGCATCCACGTACCGCCGCGAGATACAAAACGCATCCCTTCCAAAAGCGAGGCACCAAGCATCACGGGAAGCGAGAGAAAAAATGAAAATTCCGCCGCCGCCGCACGGTCAATACCGATCAGCCTTGCCCCCAGGATCGTAGCACCGGAGCGCGACGTACCGGGGATCAGTGAAAGGATCTGAAAGGCGCCGATGGCAAGCGCTTTTTTGGCACCGATCTCCGAGGCCGAGCAAATGCGGTTATCCCGCCCACTTTTTCTTCGCTCGATCCACACAAAGGCCACACCGTAAAAAAGAAGCATTGCGGCCACCACCTCGGTGCGGTAACAGTAGCGAAAGATGAGATCGTCCGCAAAAAATCCAATGATCGCAACAGGGATGCATCCCAGGGCGATGCACGCGAGAAGGCGAAGGGTCGCCTTCCTCTCGGTGTGCGTTTTTTCTCTGCCCCACGGATTCAGGTGTGAAAAATAAGCGGCCGCAACGGCCAATGCCGAGCCAAGCTGGATCGCCACCAGAAAAAAGCTGTAAAATTCGGGGGATGCGAGCGGCTCGATCACCTCCCCGAGAAGGATCATGTGCCCCGTGCTGCTGATGGGAAGCCATTCGGTGATCCCCTGCAAAAGCCCGATAAGAATTGCCTTCAGAAGGCGAATCGTATAGTCCAGAAAGCCTCTCCATTACTCCCCTCCACGTATAAGATCCCCCTCCGCAACCGGGACGGGGACAGGCATACGGAAGAGCATTTGCGGATGCGGCGCACTGTCAAGCGGTGTGCCGTCCTCGGCATACAGAGCCTCCACGCGGAACGGGATCCCCGGCTTTCCCGGTACAAGAAGCTCCACAGAATCCCCAAGGGACACCTTGTTTCGCTCTGCGATCCACGCCATTCCGCTTTCGGCATCATAGGAAACCACACGGCCGATATAGGCCTTTTCACGCAGATAACCGTCCTTTTCGGTAATCTTGGCGTGCGTATGCGGAGAATCGAAATAATAGCCGGTATCGTATTCACGATGGCTGACACTCATAACCTCACGCCCCCAGGCGGGGTCGTAAGCGGTATCCCCGCGCATATAGGCATCAATGGCCATGCGATAAGCGTTGGTAACTACGGCGGTATAATACGCGCTTTTGATCCGCCCCTCGATCTTAAAGGAGGCGATCCCCGCCTCACACAGGGCAGGCACGTGCTCGATCATGCAAAGATCGCGGCTGCTCATAAAGAAGGTCTCGCCCCCCTCTTCATAGACCGGGATCGGCTCGTCGGGACGTTTTTCCTCCACGATATGGGCGCTGATCCGCTCGGCCTTATAATGCCAGCGGCAGGGCTGCGTGCAGGCGCCGTGCCCCGCATCCCGCCCGATCAGGTAGTTGGAAAGCAGGCAACGGCCACTGTAGGAAACGCACATCGCCCCATGTATAAAGGTCTCTATCTCCACGGCCGACGGAAGCGCCTCTCTGATCCTCTTGATCTCATCCAGCGAAAGCTCACGGGAAAGGACAATGCGCTCCGCCCCCAGGGCGGCATATGCACAAGCGGCCTCTGCCGACACCACGTTGGCTTGTGTCGAGATATGGATCGGCATATCGGGAAGCCGCCGCTTCACAAGCGAAAGAACCCCAAGATCCCCCACGATCAGCGCATCGGGGCGTGCCGTGGCAAGCAAATCCAGATACTCCTTAAGTGCCGCATATTCCTCACTTCTCGGCGCGGTGTTGACCGTAACATAGACGCGGCGGCCCTGCGCATGTGCATACGCGATCCCCTCGCACATCTCGTCATATCCGAAGTTGGCGGCAGCCGCACGCATTCCAAAGGAATGCCCCGCGAGATACACCGCATCCGCCCCATAGCGGATAGCGGCCTTCAGTTTTTCAAAATCCCCGGCAGGAGATAAAAGCTCAGGCATAAAAGCACCTACCTTACACTGTTTTTTTCAGCGTTTCACTTGATTTTGTTCCTCCGGAATGCTATACTGTATTCACAATGTATGCAAGCATAGGGAGGAACATGAAAAAATGGATTGTTTATTCTGCAAGATCGCCTGTGGCGATATCCCCGCACGCAAGGTATATGAGGACGATGCTATCCTTGCCTTTCACGACATCGCACCGCAGGCACCGGTTCACGTTTTGATCATTCCCAAAACACACATCGCATCCGTGGATGCCGTCACCGCCGAGAATGCCGCGGCCGTTACGGCCATTCTTACCGCCATTCCGAAGATCGCCGCCCTCTGCGGACTGACGAACGGCTATCGCCTCATCACCAACTGCGGTGAGGACGGTTGTCAGAGTGTGAAGCATTTGCATTTTCATCTGCTGGGCGGCAAAAAGCTCTCCGAAGCCATGGCGTGACCCAAAACCTCGAAAAAGGCGGCCGGGAAATCTCCCAAGCCGCCTTTTTCATTTGCATCAGGACTTGCCCGCTCAGATCTTTTCCTTGACCTTAGCGTCCTTACCCACCTTGTCACGGAGGTAGTAAAGCTTAGCGCGACGAACCTTACCGGCGCGGATCAGCTGAACCTTCTCAACGTTGGGGGAATGAAGCGGGAAAGTTTTCTCCAGCCCGACACCGTAGGAAATACGGCGCACGGTGAAGGTTTCGGAGATCCCGCCGCCATGCTTGGCAATCACGGTGCCCTCGAAAAGCTGGATACGCTCTCTGGTACCCTCCTTGATCTTGTTGTGAACGCGGATCACGTCACCAACCTCGAACTGGGGAACCTCCTTCTTAAGTGGCTCACTCACAAAAGCCTGGATCTTATCCATGATGGCCCTCCTTATATCTACGAACATTCTTACGGAGC
>JAGBZZ010000085.1 GCA_017652965.1 Clostridia bacterium
AAGCGGTACGGTCTTGAGAATATCCACGAGGATGGTCCCGGCAATGACGATTGCCGGGGCGTTTTCCTTCCTCATATCAGTTGGCATCCGGCACGAGGGGACCGGCAAGACCCTTCAGGAAGAAGAGGCGGCCGGGGATGGTCGGAATAAAGCTCGAGGTAATGTGGCGCGAGGGACCGTGACGAAGGGTCATCCAGAAGCTCATGCCCTGCCACTGCATACCGCGCCCGAGAAGGCCGTCGGCACCGCCGATGGCGTAGTCGGCCGAGAAGAGGAGGGCGGGCCCCACCGTGTTGGCGAAGCAGGGGATGAGGGTAGTGCGGCTGGCAAACGAGGTGATGGCATTCTGCTCGATCGTCAGGGGGTGGAGCTTCACGCCGATGCGGTAGGGCTGCGCCATCCACTCGGCATCGCTCTCAAACTCCTCACCGATGGTGGGCTCCCAGAAGGCGATGTGGCACATACGGCCGATACCGTACACCAGCACAAGCTTCGCACCCTCAGCGCGGAGCGCCGCGATCTTCTCGGGATAGGTGGGGAGGTTTTCCTTGGTGGCAAAGTTGCGCTGGCCGACAGGAACGGTCAGCTCGCCAAGGGGATTGTAGAAGGCGTTCTCCATTGCAGCCTGGAAGGAGGCCTCACCCGTGATGGTGTTGCCGTCGCGGTCTGCCCACTCGTCCATGTTGAAGCAGTACACGTGCTTGCAGTCCACCTTCCACTCGGTCAGGAAGTACACCGCCCAGCGGTACATGCCCATAGGGCCGACAGGGAGGATAAAGGCGATCTTCTTGCCCGCTTCCTTGGCATCCTTGATCTCACGGGCGATCTCGTGACCCATCTTTACGTTGAACTCCTCAAGCCCATCGCAGGGGATGGGGGCAAAGCCGGGGTTCCAGAAGGACTGGGGCTCGCAAACAGATTCGGGCGGGCAGGAGCAAAGACGGTCGATCTTTTCCATGTCCCAGCCGGCGGGATAAAAGCCCTCGAGAAGGCTGCCTTTAACGGTAGAATTGAAATCCATGACGTGATCCTCTTTTCTTAATATTTTTTTGATGTCAGGGAAGCAGGCGCTTGGCCGTCCCCTTGAGGTAGACGCGGCACTGGGTAAAGCCCTCGGCGTATTCTACGCCGCACTGATAGCCGCGATAGCGCGAGCAGGTGCGTACCATGTCGGCAAAATCAATACCGTCATGGTCGCGCATCCATTTCAGCTGGCTCTCGTGGCACTCCAGCATATCGATCTTGCGATCCATATAACCGGTGATATCCACGTATTCGGTGGGGTTGAAGTCCACACCTGCCAGGGTGTCCATATAGTAGATCGGCACCATGCCGATGTGCCCGTCCTGCTCGGTCTTGTAGTTCGGCAGGGTAGCGGTAAAGGCTGCGTCAAAGACCAGCTTGGATACCGAGGTGTGGTCGGGCATATAATCGTTCGGTGCGTGCGTGATGATGAGGTCGGGCTTTGCGTACTTCATCACGTCCACCATCATATCGCGCGAGCGCTTGTTGTTTTCAAAAATGTCAAGGTCGTGGAAGCCGCCCCAGATGACCTCATAGCCGCCCATACGGCCGGCACGGCAGGCCTCCTCATGGCGGATCACGGCCAGCTCGTCCGGCGGGATGATCACGTGGCCGAGGTTACCGTCACTGACATGGCAGACCGTAACCTTGTCGCCCCGCTCCACACACCGCATCAGCGTGCCGGAGCAGGCGATCTCTACGTCGTCCGGATGGGCACCGATAGCAAGAATATTCATAGCATACCTCCTAAGAGCGTTTCGCTTTAATTTTGTGGTCAAATTCAGCTACATACCTATATTATAACGCACGCGGCGCGTGCGCGCAAGGGCTTTTCGTAAAAAATATGAGTAAAAAAATCCACATTTTTTTCAGAAAGATTATATTGAACTTTTTGACGGAATGCGGTATACTAAAGGCATGGAAGCAACAAAGCCTTTAAAATACTACCGACATAAGATCGACAACCTTCTTGTGGTATCGCAAATTGTGACCGTACATCATTTTGAGTTCGATAAGCATTTCGTTTCGGAGGGCGAGGAGCATGACTTTTGGGAGATGGTGTACGTGGAAAGCGGGGAGTTTGTCTGCACCCTGCCCGGCGGCGAGGTGACGGTGGGGGAGGGGGAGGCGATCTTTCACCGCCCCGGGGAATATCACCGCCATGCGGCGGGTGGCCGCCGTGCCCCCAACGTCTTTATCGTCTCCTTTGAATGCCGCTCCGAGGGGATGCGGTTTTTCGAGGGGCGCCGTGTCAGATTGCCGCGTGAATGCGTCCGCCAGATCTACGGCATCGTTTCCGAGGCGGCTGCCACCTTTGATATCCCGGTCAGCGACCCGTTGACTAAAAAATTGGAGCTCCTCCCCGAGCCCGCCCTTGGTGGGACGCAAATGATAAAAAACCGCCTGGAAATGCTGCTGATCCTTTTGCTCCGCAAGGAGATGGCGGCCGCCGGGAGCGAGGAGAGATTCCTTCGTGAGGAGGCGGGCGGCCGTGTTTCGGCGGCGATCATCGAAAAGATGCGCACCCACCTTACGGAGGGACTGTCGGTGGAGGAGCTGTGCGCGGGCATCGCCTACAGCCGATCCTATATCTTCAAGGAATTCCGCCGTGCCACCGGGCGCAGCATTGCCGATTATTATAACGCTATGAAGATAGAGGCGGCCAAGCGCCTGATCCGCGAGGAGGAGAAAAGCCTTGGTGAGATTGCGGATCTTTTGCATTTCGATACCCCGAACTATTTCTGCAAGACCTTCAAGCGCTACGTGGGGGTCACGCCGCGCGCGTACCGTGCCCGCTATCGGCAGATTCCGTAGAAAAGAAAAAAGAAAAGCCCCGAAAAGGGGCTTTTCTTTTACGCACTTATTTCGCGTCAGCAACCTCGACCACGATCTCGTCGCCATAAGCGCCGCACTTCTTGCAAACACGGTGTGCAAGGATCATTGCGCCACACTTCGAGCATCTCGTAAGGGTAGGCAGAGCGAGCTTCCAATGACTGGATCTTCTCTTATCTCTGCGGGCTTTCGATTGTTTTCTCTTCGGAACTGCCATTTTGGTTACACCTCCTTGGTCTGTCAGCACTTTGTGCCATATATAAATTTATTTTTGCTTACTCAGGGTCGGCCTCTTCCTCGGCGCGCAGCTTTTCCAAAAGAGCGCCAAGCGAGGCAAGGCGGGGATCGACGTCCTGCTTCCTGCAATCGCAATCGGCATGATTAAGATCGGCGCCGCAACGGGGACACAGCCCCCGGCAATCCTCGCGACAGAGGATCTTGGAAGGGAAGTTGAGCTCAAACAATTCTGCCAGGAGCTCGTCGGCATCGAGATGCCCATTCTCGGTCACCACATAGTCATCCTCGCGCTCGTCCATATCGGCGGCCTCATGCGGGGTAACCACGGTGCGCTCCACCGCCAGGGAGAAATCCCCCGCTACGTCGGTAAGGCAACGGGCACAAGGCGCCGTATACGAGGCCGAAAGCGTAAGGGCAAGGCGAATGTAGCCTGCATTGTTCACGATCTCTCCTTGCACCGAGACAGGGGCACGGAAGGTGACACCGTACAGCGGACTTAGGGGATCGTCAGCATCGGCAGTCGGAAGAAGCGAGAATTCTACCGTCTGTGTACGGATCTCACCGGCGAGCAAGGAGCGAAGATCTAATTTCATTAGGCACACTCCTTCATCCAAATATGGTGTTGCTCGCCACCAAGACGTGGCATGCACCAAACATTATACCGAATACACAGTCAAATGTCAAGGGCTTTACAAAAATATTTTCGGCGTTTTTACGCATTTTCTCTCTTTTTTCGGAAGCGTTCACAAAAAGATACAGAAAATTCATTTGACAGGGGGCGCGGGATGTGGTAAAATGGATTGAAAACCAATGAAAGAGAGAACAAAATGGAACTTGCAGGCAAGATCATTAAGAAGATCCTGGTCGCCGCTGTGTTTCTTATGGCCGGTCTTCTTTTTTTGCGGTTCGGGCTGGAGGCGTATTACCCATCCGGGATGCGCGCCCTTCTGCCGACAGAGCCGATCCGTGCCGCCTATGCCGAAAACGGCAGTCTGACGGCTAAGACCCAGGAGATCAGGATCCCGTATGAGGATCCGGACGTCGGTCTCTTCTTTGCCGACTATCTCACGGTGATCCCCGAAAGCGGAAGTGTGCAGGTCACCGTCCGCTGGAATCGCTCCACACTGACCCGCCTTGCCGAAAAATACGGCGATACCTTTGATCCCGAGGCGGAATCCCCCTTCACCTATCGCATCTTCTGCGCCCGTGAGGAGGGGAGTGAAAGCCTTGTGTCGGGTGAGACGGTGATCCCGGGCGACAGCTATCTGCCCTATGCCTCGGAAAAGGACAAAATGGCGATGTACCGCTATGAGCGCCTGGCCTTTGAGGGGGTGGAGCTTGACGGGGTCTCCTGGATCCGCATCGAGGTCTATCGCGCGGGTGCAGACACCTATGAGGGGGCCATCGTGTTTTACGAGGATCACGAGGACTACAGCATTTTCAGTGAATATACCGTCAAGGAATCGGAGATCTCGTGATGGACTACCGCTATCAACCGAAGCCGAAAAACAAAAACATCACCTATCTGACACTCCTGCTTGCGGCCGTATCCTTCCTATTCCTTCTCCTCGGCATGCAGGACGTCTTGGGGGTGCGCTCGCTTTGGCATCTGCTTCTTCTTCTTGCCCTGGTTGCGACCCTCTTTTTCTACCTGCGGTATATCGCCACCTCCTACTGCTACGTGATCAGTGAGGGGGAGGGCGAGCCGCTTCTTACCGTCCTGCACGTGCAGGGCAGGCGCATCTCTACGCACTGCCGCCTGGGGCTTGCCCACCTCTCTTCGCTGGTGGAGGTTCCGGATGAGGATACCGAGCAGGGGCGCCGGGCACTTTCCGCCTTTCGTGCGGAGGGTGTGAGATATTCCTACCGTGCCACCCTCGGCCGTGCCCCGTCGCAGATCCTTTACGGGATAGAGGGCGGGCGGCGCTTTGCCATCCGTATCGAAGGGGACGATGCCTTTGTGGCATATCTGCGTGCCGTGTGTGAGCGCGCGGCGGCGTACGCTTCCGAGGAGGTGGCAGACAGTGATGAATAAGGATGCTCTCCTTGCGGCGGCACGCAAGGCAAGGCACATGGCCTATGCCCCCTATTCCGGCTTTTCTGTCGGTGCGGCAGTGCTTTGTGAGGACGGCCGCATCTTTACCGGCTGCAACGTAGAAAACGCCTCTTATTCCGCCACCGTATGTGCCGAGCGGGTCGCCGCCCTGTCGGCGGTTGCCGCCGGGGCGCGCCGCCTTCTTGCTGTGGCGGTCGTAGGCGGTCACGGCGGGGCAGAGGAGCCCTGCACCCCCTGCGGTGTGTGCCGCCAGGTGCTTTCGGAGTTTGCAGGCGGTGATATGCCGATCCTCTTTGTCGGTGAGGGCGGGGTCATGGAGGCGTCACTTTCAGACCTTCTTCCCGCCGGCTTCTCGCTGAAAAAATCATGATCCCGGCAGGGATGCAAAAAGACGGACGTCCATAAGCGGACGCCCGTCTTTCTCTTTCTGCAATTTTGCGATTTTTCCTTTAAAATAGCGAAAAAGAAGGAATGATATCGACTTTTATCAAAAAACTTGAAAATCCGACGTCCTGCATTCCTGTTTTTTTGAAAATCCATTGATTTATAAAGGAAAATCACTTTGCAGAAACGATTCTCTTTTACAGATAGGCGTCGATCGCCTCAAGAAGGGCGGTGCGGATGGCATCCACGGCGTCACCGTCACGCTCGTAATCGGTGAAGCTGCGGCAACCGCGCAGCCAAAGCTCCTCGGCCGCGGCGGGGTCATAGCCCTTAAGGATCTCAAACAGCTCCCAGTCCTCGGCACCGGCGCGCTGGCCGTGCGAGCGGACGGTTTCGGAAAGATCCATGCCGTTGGGATATACGATATTCTGGTTGCCGGCAGGGCCCGTATGATAGGTGCGCGTTCCGTCGGCGTAGGCGTGATAGCCCCAGTGCAAAAAGCCCTCAAAGTTATAGCGGTGGCACATCCAGAAGGTGAGGCGCCCAACCGAAAGCGGCAGATCCAGCACGCGGTTCATATGGTCGCCGGCCGGGTATCCGCAGGTGTAATAGGTAAAGCGCTCGCCCATCGCCTGGTATTCCTGATAGATGGGAAGATACTTTTCGTAGATCGCCTGCTTGACACACCAGATGTCGGGCGCACCCCCAACGTCGGTGGTCTCCAAGGGGTCATGGACGAGAACGCCGGGCATAAAGCGGCGGTACATCGCGGCCAGGATGCGGTAGGGGCGCTCGTTGTTGACCTGCGGCTCGTCTACCAGCGGCTGAATGTATTTGTCCTGCCAGCCGTTTCTGTCGATCATCTCGCGCAGGCGCAGGCAGTAGATCTTCAGCTGGCGGTAGGCCTCGCGGTCGGTCACCATGACCTCGGGATCCCAAAGGAGGTGGAGGTTATCGTCGCTCCAGACAGTCCAGTGGGCGATGTACGGGCCGTAAAGCGCGGTAAAGCCCATCTCCTCGGCGATCTGCAGGTGCTTTTCAAAGATCGAGAAGTCAAAGTCCACGATCTTACCGCTTTCATCGCGGATCGGCACACCGCCCACCTGCACGACCGTGCCGCCCATCATCGAAAAATGGTTAGAGCGGATGTCAAGCTGGCGTCTCAGGTAGACACGCAGAAGCTGCCAGTATTCCTCACTGTAAAGCTCCACCCCGTGTCCGTTTGCAATGTGCGAGGGGTACAGCCAGTTGCATACGATAAGCTTCGAATGCTCAAGATCGGGGATCACGGCCTTGTGGACGGCAAGCGTCACGGTGACGGTAAGGGTCATATCCCCTGCGGTGACAGTGAGAAGGATCCTTTCGCGGCCGACGGGGGCATCCTTGGCCACCGAAAGGCGGAAGGCGAGGGCCAGGCGCCCCTCAAAAAGCGTACCCGGGATCTCCTCGGTGATATCAAAGACCTCAAAGGGGGCCTTGGCCGTAACGAAATCCTTAACCTCCTCATAGTTGTCGGTACGCCCCATCTTGTGGCGCGGCGCACTGTTCTTTTCTACGTAAACCGGCAGAAGCTGATAGGGGGTCACGGTCACGCCGTTTGCCCCGGCGATGGTGAGGGTAAAGGGAGTGTCGGCCGCTACCGTCTCGTCACTAAGCAGCTGAAAAAGGACGTTCCCGCCGCGGGCGGCATGCAGGGTGATCTCACTGCAAGGGGTGCCGACGGTATCGGTGGGGAAGAGCCAGGTGTTTTCGGATACGGTGCGAAAATCGATCGTTTTCATAGTTGTCTCCTTAATGTATGTGGTGGTTTTCAGAAGAGAAGGACACGCTCGCCGTCGTGGGCAAAGAGGCCGTAGCCGCACTGCATGGCCTCGCCCCTTGCTACGCGGTCGGCCATCACGGCCTGCAGGCGGGTGCCTCGGGGCATCTCGCGCGGGTCGGTGTAATCCTTACCGAAGACCCGCCAAAGGTCGCCGTTTTCCGGAATGTCCGATACGCGGAAGATGGTGAAATGCGAGGAAAAGGCGGCGATCCCGCCCCCGGCCAGCTCGACCCTCAGCTCGGGCGCCAGAAGCCAGGAAAAGCAGGCAAAGGGGATCACGTCGCTATCAAACTGCGGGCGGAAATACCGATAGGCGCGGCGGTAGGAGTCAAGGCAGTCCTCCTCGCGCAGCTTGCCGGAGGAGGGGATGTGCATCTTGATAATGGTATCCCCTTTTTTTACCGAGTGGCTAACCCCACGGTAATCGTCAAAGGGGAAGGCGACGGTGTGAAACTGAAGCCGTCCCAGGGTAAGGATAGAGCGGCGCAGGAGGAGGTTATGCCAGGAGATCGCCGACGATCCGACGATCCCGTAGCGTCTCTCGCATTCCTGCAGCTTATAAAGAAGGTCGCGCGCCGTGTCGTAAAAGATCTCCTCGCCGCATTCGGCAATAAAGGACTCGCGGTCGCGGAAGAAGCAGGAAAGCACAAAGGCGGCGTTCTTGGTGTAGGGATGGATGTCCTCCCGCACTCCGTAGAGGAGGGCGGCGGCATCGGGGGCGGTCAGCTTCGTATCGGCAAGATACCGCTCAACCGCATCGCCAAGCGGGGCCTCCAGGGTCGAAACGGTTGAAAGCAGGACAGACGTCTGCTCGGCGGAAAGGCCGAGGCGTTGGCAAAATTGTTCCATACGGTGTCTCCTTTTGGCTTATGATCGCAAAAGCTCCTTGCCGTTGTGGGCAAAAAAGCCGTACCCGTGCCCCAGCGAGTTACCGGCCTGTAAAAAGTCGGCAAGGGCGCTTTGCAGGCGGGTGCTTCGCGGCAGGCAGGTATAGTCGGTATATCGCTTCCCAAAGACACGCCACACGTCGTGGCTGTCGTCGGGATAAGAGTCAAGGATCTCAAAATCGGTGGCAAAGCGCGCAATGTTAGAGCCGGCAGGGAAGAACTCCTCGTTCCGCTTGTATAACAGCCACGAGTGACACACAAAGGGAAGCACCTCACCGGAAAACTGCGGCTTGAAGTGGGCGTAGGCGCGGCGGTAGGAGTCGTGGCACATCTCTTCGGTCAGCTTGCCCGAGGAAGGGATGTGAATGTTGATCACCGGGTCGCCCTTCGAAAGCGTGAGGCCGTGCCCCTCGTACCGCTCCATGCGGAAGGGGACGGTGTGATACTGCAAGCGGCCAAGCGCTACGATCGTCCCACGCATAAGGAGATGGAACCAGGAAAGGTCAAAGGTACCCACCGCATCGTCCGAGGCAATGCACTCGTCGGTCTTGCACACGAGGTCGGCGGCGGTATCCCAGAAGATCTCTTCGCTATAGCGGGCAATATAGGCATCCTTCCCAAGGAGGTATACCTTCATGATAAAAAGGGCGTTGAGGGTGTAGGGGGAAAGTCCGAGCCGCTCGGCCACGGCGGCAAGCGGTGCGGCCGCATCCGCGGCCTTCATATTCGGGTTTTCCAGATAGGCACACACCGCCGCGTGCAGTGTCCGCTCCTCCCCGATCGCCGCCAGCGCGCGCATGGCATCGGTAAAGACGGCGGTAACCTCAGTGCGGAAGCCTACCCTTTGGCAAAAGAAAGCAATATCGTTCATTCTGACCTCACACGGGTGTAATCGGTTTCATTGTACACGGAAAGGCACAGGATGTCAACCGATTTTGTGAATTTTGGGAAAGAAATTCTCCCGCGAAGCCGCCATCGAAAAAACGCGAAAAAATGCGCTTCTTCCTCTTGAAAAAAACGAGGTAATATGTTATAATAAACGGTATCACGGAAATTATGGCTCACAGGAGAATGAGGATGGCCAGAAAGAAGAAAGACCGCAAAAAGCGGCTCGGCTCACCCCCCGCATTCCTTTGGTTTCTCGCATATCTCGTCCTTGCCCCGTATTACAAGCTGCGTTACCGCGTTAAGGTAGACCGTGGCGGCCTCGGTAAGCTGCGCGGCCCCGGCCTGGTGCTGGCTCCGCATACGGCAGAGGCAGACCCCTTCCTTGTCGGGCTTGCGCTCTATCCCCGCCGCCCGAATTACGTTGTCAGCGCGCATTTTATGGCCAACCCTAAGATCCGTAGGATCTTCCGCCTGCTTCACGTGATCCCGAAGCGGATGTTTTCCTCCGATCCCTCCACGATACTGAACATCGGCCGCGCCAAGCGCGAGGGCAACCTTGTCGTGCTGTTTCCCGAGGGGCGCTTGCCCTGCTCGGGGCATTCCGTCCCTGTGACAGCCGGGACGGATGCACTGATCAAAAGCTTAAAGATCGACGTTTACGTCGTTACCTGCCACGGTGCGTATCTCACCTTCCCGAAATGGGGGAAGAGCCGCCGCGGTAAGATCCGGGTAGAGGTGCGCCGCCTCTTTACGGCCGAGGAGGCCGCAACCCTCCCCACCGAGAGCGTGCGTGCCCGCCTTGCCGAGGCGATCCGCCATAACGATGAGGCGGCCATGCCCGGCATCCCCTATCGCTGTGCCGCCCCTGCCGAGGGGGTGGACGGCATCCTCTTCCGCTGTCCCGCCTGCCTTCGCGAGGGGACGCTTTCCGCAGGGGGGGATCGCATCACCTGCACCTGCGGCCACAGCGTGCGGCTTTTGCCCGATTACCGCTTGGAGGGCGGCCTGTTTCCGACCCTTGGTGCGTGGTTCCTTTGGCAGAGAGAGACCTTGGATCTCGACGCCCCGCTCGAGGCCTCTGTCCGTGTCGGCACGCCGGATGCGTGCGGCAATATGAACGAGGCGGCAGGGGAGGGCACCGTGCGGCTTGACCGTGCGGCGCTCACCTTCAGCGGTACTGTGTGCGGTGAGGCGGTGGAGTTCTCCCTGCCTACCGACCGCCTTGGCGGAATTCCCATTACGGTTGCCAAGCATTTTGACGTCTATCACAACAATCGCCTCTATTTCTTCTATCCCGCGCCGGACACCCGCCTCTCTGTCAAGTGGGTCGTGTATTACGACAAGCTTTTGCTGGAAAAAGAGGCGTCGACGGCAGAAACCATTAAAATGTAAAACAAACTTTCCAAAAATAAAGGAGAATTCGCAATGGAAAACCAAAAACGTCCCGAAACCATGGCACGCATTACCACCAAAGAGCTGGCAGACAAATTCATTGACGAGCAGGTCGCGGCAGTCCGCGCCCAGGTCGGTGACCGTAAGGTTCTTCTCGCCCTTTCCGGCGGGGTGGACTCCTCGGTTGTGGCCGCCCTTCTTATCAAGGCGATCGGCAATCAGCTGATCTCTGTGCACGTCAACCACGGTCTGATGCGCAAGGGCGAAAGCGAAGGGGTTGTTGA
Source organism: Clostridia bacterium (assembly GCA_017652965.1). The sequence goes on from JAGBZZ010000085.1 coordinate 10,807, forward strand.
GCAGTTCAGAAATAAGATGAACGCTAACCTCATCTACGTAGATGCTACCGACCGTTTCCTGGATCTGCTTGCAGGTGTCAGCGATCCCGAGAAGAAACGCAAGATCATCGGCGCGGAATTTATCAACGTGTTTGCCGACGAAGCCAGAAAGCTTGACGGTGTGGATTTCCTTGCCCAGGGCACGATCTATCCCGATATCCTGGAAAGCATTAAGCAGGCCGAGGGGAAGAAGGCGGTCAAGTCGCACCACAACGTTGGCGGCCTGCCCGAGGATCTGAACTTTGAGCTTGTCGAGCCCTTGAAATTCCTTTATAAGGATGAGGTGCGCGTGGTCGGTGAGGCACTGGGGCTTCCGCACGAGATGGTATACCGTCAGCCGTTCCCCGGCCCCGGCCTTGGCGTGCGTTGCCTTGGGGCTATCACGCGTGACCGCTTGCATGCTTTGCGTGAGGCCGATGCTATCCTCCGTGAGGAATTTGCACTTTCCGGCCTTGCCGAAACCGTGTGGCAGTTCTTTATTGCCGTTCCCGATATCAAGTCTGTCGGCGTGAAGGATGAAAGCCGCTACGAGGGATGGCCGGCCATCATCCGCGCCGTCAATACCAAGGATGCTATGAGCGCCACGATCGAGGAAATCCCCTACGCTGTCCTTCATAAGATCACCGCCCGCATCACCGCCGAGGTTCCCGGCATCAACCGCGTCCTCTACGATCTCACCCCGAAGCC
>JAGBZZ010000086.1 GCA_017652965.1 Clostridia bacterium
CCTCCCTGGATGTCTTTGACTTTGAGAAGTTTGCCACCGCCGCCCACGCCCACGGCGTTCCGCTGATCGTGGATAACACCTTTGCCACCCCCATCAACTGCCGCCCCTTCGAGTTCGGTGCCGATATCGTCACCCACTCCACCACCAAGTACATGGACGGCCACGGCACGGCGGTTGGCGGTGCGATCGTGGACAGCGGTAAGTTTGACTGGTTCGCCCATGCCGACAAGTTCCCGGGGCTCACCACGCCCGACGAAAGCTATCACGGCATCGTCTATGCCGAAAAGTTCGGCCTTGAGGGCGCCTTTATCACCAAGGCGACGGCCCAGCTGATGCGTGACCTCGGCTCGTCTCCCGCCCCGATGAACGGCTTCCTTCTCGGCCTTGGGCTTGAGAGCCTGCACGTCCGCATGAAGCGCCACTGCGAGAACGCCCTGGCCGTTGCCACCTTCCTTTCGAAGCATCCTGCCGTCAAGTGGGTGCGCTATCCCTCGCTCCCCGGTGACAAGCAGTACGACCTCGCCATGAAGTATATGCCGAACGGCACCTGCGGTGTCATCAGCTTTGCCGTGGAGGGCGGCCGCGCCGCCGCCGAGCGCGTGATGAAGGAGCTGCGCGTGGCCGCCATCGAGACCCACGTGGCAGATGCCCGCTCCTGCTGCCTGCATCCCGCCAATGCGACTCACCGTCAGATGAACGATGCCGAGCTGGCCGCCGCCGGGATCACGCCGGATCTTGTCCGCTTCTCGTGCGGGATCGAGTCGGCCGAGGACCTCATCGAGGATCTTGACCGCGCACTTTCCTTTGCGAAAGCCTGATAATGTAAACAAAACCAATCACAAAAGAGGTGATCGACCATGCCAATCAAGATTCCCAATGAGCTTCCTGCGGTGAAGACCCTGGAGCAAGAAAATATCTTTGTTATGACAGAGAAGAGAGCCTTGATGCAGGACATCCGTCCGCTTCGCATCCTGCTTCTCAATCTGATGCCCACCAAGATCGACACCGAGACACAGTTCTCCCGCCTTCTCGGTAATACTCCCTTGCAGGTAGAGCTGACCCTGCTCCACACCCGCACGCATAAGGCGAAGAACACCTCGGCCGACCATCTGCTCAACTTTTACAAGTGCTTTGAGGAGATCGAAAACGAAAGCTTTGACGGCATGATCGTCACCGGGGCTCCCGTCGAGAAGATGGAGTTCGAGGAGGTTGGCTATTGGGATGAGCTTTGCCGCATTATGGAGTGGGGGCGGCGCCACGTCCACAGCACGGTTTATGTTTGCTGGGGCGCGCAGGCCGCGCTTTACCACTTCTACGGTATCGGCAAGCACCCTCTGGATGCCAAAATGTTCGGCGTGTTTCCGCACACCGTCAACCGTCCCGATACGCCGCTTTTCCGTGGGTTTGATGACGTCTTCTACGCTCCCCACTCCCGCCATACCGCAAGCGATGCCGAGGCTATCCGCAATCACTATGCCCTCACCGTCCTTGCCGAGTCGGAGAAGGCAGGCGTCTTTGTTGTGGAGGCAAAGGGCGGCCGCGAGATCTTCATCACCGGGCACCCGGAGTATGACCCCCGCACGCTGGAGAAGGAATACCTGCGTGACAAGAACCTCGGCCTTCCCATCCTTCCGCCGGATAACTATTATCCGGATGACGACGATACCAAGCCGCCGATGGTCACCTGGCGCGCCCATGCCAATCTTTTGTATTCCAACTGGCTGAACTATTACGTGTACCAGACGACCCCCTACGATATCGACACCATCGCAGAATAAAAAAGCCCCGAGCAGTATCAGCCTTAACGGCGGATGTGCTGCCCGGGGTATTTTTTTGCTTATTTTCTGATAATGAGGGTATCAAACGCCTCGCCGGTGTCCGAGCGGACAGAGGATACCGTCATCACGTCCTCCTCGTCCTCACGGGTAAGGGTGACGTGGGTGTAGGTGGCCGATTTGTAGGTGACCCCACGGAACTTATCCCCGTGCGGGATCTCCTTCGCAAGACCGTCGCGCAGGGCCCACTCTGTCACTCCGTAGGCGGAGTAGATGGCCTCAGGCTCCATCGGGAGATTGGAGAAAAAGGCGTGGTCGTAGGCCGACGGCACGTTGTAATGGATGACGCCGCGCGGTCTTACCACGGTCTCGGTCACGATGCCTCCCTCATGGCGAAGGATAGTGCGCCCCTCCTCCCCAACGA
>JAGBZZ010000087.1 GCA_017652965.1 Clostridia bacterium
CACTCTATCCGAACGCCGACAGAGAGACCCTGCTTGCGGCCATCCACGCCTTTGACGAGGCCTTTGACGAATATCCCTTCTCGGTCGGCACGATGTACCAGGGCCCGCAGCACATGGGGCCCGCCCTGCCGCTCTTCCGCGAGAGGACCGGCTACACCGCCTGTATGATCGGCCCGCCCTATGACGACCTGAACGGCTGGCGGAACGTCTACCCCGCCGAGGTCTACCGTGACCAGCTCGAGAAGCTGACAGAGGGTCTTGCCAAGGCGCTTCCCCTCTTCCAAAAGGCCTACGAGGGCAAGACACTGACGATCGAGGACCGGGTCCTTCTCGACTGTGCCGAGGGCTCCTACCTCCACTTTACCTCCGCCCTCAACCACCTGCTTTACGTCCTTGCGCGTGACAAGGGAGACGGGGAGCAGGAAGACCTTATCCGCCGTGAGGAGGAGCTGGCGATCGCCGAGGCACGTCTTGTCGGCCGTAACCCCGCCATCGGCTACGAGGCCTCCAACCACTATCTCTTCACCGAGACCGACCTCTATGAGAAGGTGCTGAACTGCCGCCAGCTGCTTGGCGATCTGTAAACAAAACGGTACAAAATGGCGAAAAGCCGGACACAGAGTGACAAAAAGGAGAATGCTATGAGCACAAACAAGACCAAATACCTTGAAAGCACCTGGCACGGCTTTCGCCGCTTGGACTTTGAGTTTGAGGGCTATCCCGCCATTCTGGTTCTGCCCGACGTGCCCCACAAGGCGCGCCGCCTGGCCGTGAAGATGGAGTATTTCGATGCCTTTCCCGCCACCGAGATCGCCATGCTGAAGGCGGGCTACCACCTCGCGCACATCAAAAACCGCAGCCGCTTTGCAACCGATGACGATATGGATCGCAAGGCGCGGCTTATTGCATTTTTGGCCGATGAATTCGGCACGGCAAAAAGGATCGTAACCGTCGGCATGAGCTGCGGCGGCTTTCAATCGATCTGCTTTGCCTCCCGCTATCCCGAGATGGTGTCCTTTCTCTATCTGGATGCCCCGCTACTCACCTTTTTCTCGGTTGGCACGAAGCTTTTCGACAGTATGGTGATGGGAAAGCGCTGGCCCGAGATCAGGGAAGCCTACGGCTTTAAAACCTTTGCCGAGGCATACTGCTACCCCGATCAGCCGGCAAACCGCCTGCCGCTTCTGGCCAAGGCACACCTGCCTGTCGGGCTTGTGTACGGAAAGCAGGACGATGCCGCACCGCCCGTCTTTAACGCCGAGATCGTACGGGAGCTTTACGAGGCGGAGGGGGCGCCGATCCGCACCTGGTGCCGCCCGCTTTACGGCCATCATCCCCATGGGCTTGAGGATCCCACCGAGCTTCTTTCCTACATTGAGGAAGTTGCACTCTGAAAAAATCGAATATACAAGGAGAACGATCATGAACTACAAGGAGAGCACCTGGTGTGGCTTTCGCCGCTTAGACTTTGAGTTTGAGGGCTATCCCGCCATTCTTATTTTGCCCGATACCCCGCACGAAAAGGGGCGCATCGCCCTGAAGACCGAGTACTTTGACGCCTTTCCCGCTACCGAGATCGAGATGCTGAAGGCGGGCTACCACGTGGCATATCTGAAAAACCGCAGCCGCTGGGGCACCGATGACGACTGCGACCGCAAAAAGCACTTTATCGACTTTTTGGCCGACGAGTTCGGCACCTCCCGCCGCGCGATCCCGGTGGGCATGAGCTGTGGCGGCCTGCACGCCGTTGCCTTTGCCTCCCGCTATCCCGAGGCCATCTCCTTCCTCTATCTGGATGCGCCGCTTCTTTCCTTCTTCTCGATCGCCCCGCGCCTGCGGCAGGATCACGTGATCCCCACCCGCTGGCCCGAGATCAAGAAGGCATGGGGCTTTAAAACCTACGCCGAGGCCTACGCCTATGCCGACCAGCCGATCCACCGTATCGGCACGCTGATTGAGCATCGCCTGCCCGTGGGGCTTGTGTACGGCCTTATTGACGAGCAGGTGCCCCCTTACGAGAACGCCGAGATCCTGGCCGAGCTGTACGCCGCCGCCGATGCCCCCATCAAGGTGTGGGCGCGCCCCTGCTACGGCCACCACCCCCACGGCCTCACCGACCCGAAGGAGCTTTTGCATTACATCGAAGAGGTAGCCCTGTAAGCCCCTTTTTACGCATTCCGAAATCAGACAAGGAGGATCTATATGTCCATGACCCCCCATCGGCGGTTTCTCTATGCCATCCCCCTCTTGTGCGTCCTGCTCTTTACGCTTTTGCTGGTATCCTGCGGCGGAGAGGGCGGTGTGACCACCCCTGCCGCCACCGACACGGGGAATGCAGGCGGCACAACGGCACCGCCCGCCACCACCACACGGGTGACCCGCACGACCGCCCCACCGACAGACATCGAGCGCCCCTCCCCGACCCCCGACTATTTTACCGTGACCTTTGACCCCGCCAACGGGAAAAAATGCACCACCGTGCAGGTGAAAAACGACCGACTGCCCGTCACGCTTCCCAAAGCGCCCACCCGCGAGGGCAAGGTGTTTGTCGGCTGGTATCTCGATGCCCCGCTTTACACACGCCCCTACCGTGGCGAGATGATCGTGGCCGACACCCTCTTGACGGCGCGCTACGCCACCGTGGCCTATACCGTCACCTTCCACGTGGGGGAGGGGGCAGTGGCCGAGTTTGAAGCCTCTCTTGTCCCGGGCGGCGCCCCGGTGCCCGATTACCCCTCTGTCAGCAAGCGGAACGCCTCGGTGTCGGGCTGGTATCTGGACCCTAACTTTAAAACCCCCTATAACGGTGAGCCCATCACCGGGGACACGGCTCTGTATGCCGACTATGAGGATTACACCAAAACGATCCCCACCGTTCTGCCCGCCCTCCATATCAAGACAACGGGCGGCGCGTCCATCACCTCGACCGAGACCTATATCGGGGCAACCGTCACCCTCACGGGGGCAGACATCGGCGACAGCCTGAACGCGGCCAAGGCCGAGATCCGCGGGCGCGGCAACTCGACCTGGAGATTTTTCGACAAAAAGCCCTACCGCCTGAAGCTTGCGGAAAAGGCCGATCTTTTGGGCCTGGGGGCGGATCGCGACTATATCCTGCTGGCAAACGCGGGTGACCCCACCATGCTTCACAACTACGCCCTCTTCACCCTGGCCGAGCTCCTCGGTGACGAGGTGACAAGCAAATGCCGCTTTGTTTCGGTATGGCTGAACGGCTCATACGAGGGGGTGTATCTGCTTTGCGAGCAAAGCGAGCAGGGCAAGAACCGCGTCCCGATCGATGACGGGACCGAGGGCGATGCCGAGGCCGGCTTTCTTGTAGAGTTTGGCGGCAACGCGGCGGACGGGAAAAAATATACCTTCCGCATGGATGCCGTGAAAAGCGGCTTAGTGACCTTTGAATGGCGCCAAGGCTTTGTGGGGGCTGTCAAGTCCCCGGACGAGGACGTGATAAACTCGGTGCAAAAGGCCTATATCAAGCGCTACTCAAACCAGGTAAACACCGCCATCTTCAAGGGTGACTGGGAGACCTTCCTGGAGCTTTGCGACCTTGACAGCTTTGTAAGCGGCTTTATCGCCAACATGACCGTGATGAACGGCGACATGGACTTCAGCTTTCAGTTTTATAAGCCCGCAGGCGGCAAGCTGCACTACGGGCCGCTATGGGATGCCGACCAGGCCTGCGGCACGTCACGCAAGAACGGCACGATCACCGAGGGGTGGTACGTCAGCCGTTATGAGCATTGGCTGACCGCGCTTTGGCGGATCCCCGAATTCCGCGAGGCGGTAGCCGAGAAATGGGCGGCCCACCGCGACACCCTGCTTGGCTTTTCGGATCATCTGGCCGACATGGCCGAGTATCTGCAATATGACATCACCCGCAATTATCTGCGGCATGACGTTCTCGGCAAGCCCTACTGGCGCCAGTGTGACGAGCATCTGTGGTACACGACCTATGACGAGCATCTGCAGTTCCTGCTTGAGTGGATGACCAAGCGCGTCGCCTGGATCGACAGCCAGCTTCCGTAAAAGAGAAAGAGAGCATTTACCTGCGTAAATGCTCTCTTTTTGTTTGGCTCCGAACGGGTAGCAAAGGTAGAGTAACGAAAACGATGGCTACCTTTGCCCCCCTCCGGGAGGGGGGAATTAAAGGGGGGAGCCGGCGTATGTAAAAACCGCCTTGGCGTTGCATCTTCGCCCCCCCTACTGCCGCATTCTCCTTCCACCGCAAGCGGTCCCCCGTCTCGCTGCGGCTCGGTCACGCTCGGGCTCTTACACGCCCCCGGCGTATCATTCACTCCCCTCGCGCCGCTTCGCTACCTCCCGGAGGGAGGCCAAAAGTTCCGAGGGCTTGGAAAGATTTTTCTTGATGATATATCTGATTATTTCTTTGCTTTGTGCCCCTCTCAGTCACGGCAAGCTACGGCGAGGTATCAGATTTTACAACGCGAAGTATATAGAAATGATAATTGCCGATTGCGGCAAAATATCCACGAATTATATTCGTGTTTTCGGTTGATATTTTGCCGATAGTGTGGTATAATAGTATTGTATAATAGTATTGTGAAAATCCGAAGGAGGAGATCCTATGAATTATATATCCGTAAGTGAGACTGCAAAAAAGTGGAATATCTCCGAGCGTAGTGTCCGCAATTACTGCGCTGAAGGACGTGTGTCCGGTGCTATTCTTGTGGGCAAGATCTGGATGATCCCCGAGGGCGCTGAAAAGCCAATCCGCAAAACTCGCAGTGATGCCGCACCCGAAACCTTGCTGGATATTCTGCGGAGAGAAAAGAATACATCCCTGTCCGGAGGTATCTATCATAAGGTTCAGATCGAGCTGACCTACAACTCAAACCACATGGAAGGCAGCCGTTTGACTCACGACCAGACGAGATACATTTTTGAGACCAATACCATCGGTGTTACAAACGATAACGTGAACGTGGACGATATTGTTGAGACGTCAAATCATTTCCGTTGCATCGATCTGGTCATTGAAAACGCCACGAGTGTTCTAACCGAGGGCTTCATCAAGGAGCTGCATCGTGTTCTCAAGAACGGCACCTCGGATAGCCGCCGATCCTGGTTTGCTGTTGGCGATTACAAAAAGCTTCCCAACGAAGTGGGCGGTAGAGATACCACGCTTCCCGAGGACGTTGCCTCCGAAATGAAAGCTCTTATCGCAAGCTATAATGCGGGGAAGGAAAAGACGTTTGAGGAGATCCTCGATTTCCATTACCGCTTTGAACGTATCCACCCCTTCCAAGACGGAAACGGTCGTGTTGGCAGATTGATCCTTTTCAAGGAGTGTCTGCGTAACAAAATCGTTCCTTTTATCATTGATGAAGAACTTAAAATGTTTTACTACCGTGGCTTGTCCGAATGGACGCGAGAGCGCGGCTTCCTGACAGATACCTGCCTTTCCGCGCAGGATAAGTTCAAGAGATATCTTGATTATTTCAAAATTCAATATTGATTTTATAAGAGATCGCTTTGGCGTTGCGGCTTTGAAAATCCCTACTGCCGCATTCTCCTTCCGCCGCAAGGAAATGCGAAGAGGCTATGAAAAAAAGAGAGCCCGATGGCTCTCTTTTTTCGGAAATACTGCCGCGGGGCGGCTCACTCGGCGCGCTCGATGACGCGGCGGGTCCTGTGGGCGGCGGTGATGATAAACTGCAGGGTGATGACAACGGCCAGCATAATGGCGGCCGCGAGGATAAAGGCTACCTTGTAGCTACCCAAAAGGTCGGAAGAGAGGTTGATCAACGGCCCCGCCAGGGCATAGCCGATCTGATTGAAGGAGACGAAGATGCCAAGCACCTTGTTGAAGGATCTTTCCCCGAAGAGGTCGTTGGCGTAGATCGGGATCATGACCGTCTCCAGCGGCAGGGCGACCGAGGCCAGGATGGCATACGAGATGCCCAGCACCATACCGAAGGTGGAATTCGTGATGAAATAGAGGCAGGCCATGGTCAGAAGGGCGGCGGTGCAGTCTATGGTGATAACGGCGCGCAGGCCGAGCCTGTCGTAGAGGACCCCGTTTAAGAACTTAAAGGTTGCCAGCGCCACAAGCGAGACACTGGTGACAAGGCCGATAAAGTCCTGCTTCATGCCGACGTCCTTCATATGGGCGGCAGAAGCGCCCGACACCGCCTGCAAAACCATCCCCGTGAGGAAGATACAAACGATCGCGGCGTAGAAGTAGGGCTTTTTGATGGCGGCGCGGTACTCGACCCCCACCCAGGCAGAGCCGTGCCCCGCCTTTTTTGCCTTGGCGGGGGTATCGCTTGTGGCTTGCGGCTCTTTTAAGAAGAGAAGCAAAAGAAGAAGCACGGTGGCAAAGACGGCGGCCATCATGTAGAAGGCCTTGCGGTAGGCAAAGGGGTCGGCCGTATCCCGCAGAAAGATATTGATAAACTGCGCGGCGATCGCCCCGCCGACCCCGTTGGCCGCCAGGATCAGCCCCATGACCGTGCCGCGGTTGCGGCGCACGGTCTTATTGATGATATAGCCGACGATGGTCGTCCCGGTAAACGAAAGCCCGATGCCCAGCAGCATCCCGCCGAGATAGAGGAGAAGGACGGTGGTAGCGCCCGCGTAAAGCAGCGCCGAGGCGATAAGACACAGAAACCCGAAAAGGATCAGCCGCTTGGCACCAAACCGACCGACAAGCGAGCCGAAAAAGATATTGACAATGGCGGTAGAGGCAAAGCGCATGGTATCGCTGATGGCGTACATACTGCGCTCAATGCCCAGCGCCTCGCTGATCGGGGCGACGAAAAGCCCCTTGGATGCCCACATCCCAAGGCCAAACATGACCATGATAAAGCAAAGCGCAACGGTTAAGGCGGTGTCGCGCCGTGTGCGGCGCGCGTCTTTCTCGCTCTTTTCCAGATCTTCCATGATATCTCCTTATACGGCAAAGCCGAAAAACCTTTCGCTGTCTATTATAGCACCGCCCCCCATGCTTGTCAAGCGGAGCTTACGGTGCGATATTTTGTGCCGCCTTGGCGCGTTTTTTCGCTTTTCCTATTGACAGAGCGAGGGGACTGTGTTATACTTTTAAGCGATAAGATTAGATTACGGAGGATACCATCATGGCTCACATTAAGACCATTGAAACCAAAAATCTCTGCCAGAGCGCGAAAAGCGGTGGCTGCGGCGAGTGCCAGACCTCTTGCCAGTCCGCCTGCAAGACGAGCTGCGGGATCGCCAACCAGGCTTGCGAGAGCAAAAAAGAGAGCAAGTAATACGAAAAGCGCCGCCTATCTGGGCGGCGTTTTTATTACCGCGCAGGCCGCGCGCCTGCCGAGTAAAGCCGCCCACATACGGGCAGAATGGATGGAACTATGATACATCAGTATAAGCTTGGCGGGCTGAACATCGTCCTGGATGTGACCTCGGGCGCGATCCACGTGGTGGATGACGTCGCCTACGACGTGATCGCATGCTATGAGGGGCACACCAAGGAGGAGGTCGTCGCTCGGGTCCTGGATACGTACCGTGACCGCCCGGCGGTCACCGAGGCCGAGATCGCCGAGTGCTATGACGCGGTGGAGGAGCTTTGCCGCGCCGAGAAGCTTTTCGTGCCCGACCGCTTTGCCGGGATGGCCGATCGGCTGAAGGAAAAGACGGCGGGGGTCGTCAAGGCCCTTTGCCTGCACATCGCCCACACCTGTAACCTCAACTGCTCCTACTGCTTTGCCAGCCAGGGGAAATACCATGGCGAGCGCGCGGTGATGAGCTTTGAGGTCGGCCGCCGCGCCCTTGATTTTCTCATTGAGAACTCGGGCACCCGCCGCAACCTGGAGGTCGACTTCTTCGGCGGTGAGCCGCTTATGAACTTTGAGGTGGTCAAGCAGCTGGTGGCCTATGCCCGCAGTGTGGAAAAGGAGCATGGCAAGAACTTCCGCTTTACCCTGACGACAAACGGTCTGCTTCTTGACGATGACGTGATCGAGTTTGCCAATCGGGAAATGAGCAACGTGGTGCTGAGTTTAGACGGCCGCCGCGAGATCCACGACCGCTTCCGTGTGGATTACAGCGGGCGGGGCAGCTTTGACCGCATCGTGCCCCGCTTTCAGAAGCTGGTGGAGGCGCGCGGCGGCAAGAACTACTATATGCGCGGCACCTTCACCCATGCCAACCCCGACTTTTTGGAGGACATCAAGGCGATGCTGGAGCTTGGCTTTACCGAGCTTAGCATGGAGCCTGTCGTATGTGCGGAGGGAGACCCCGCCGCCCTTGACGAGAGGGATATTGAGATCGTCATGGAGCAGTACGAGAAGCTGGCCGAGCTTATGCGGGAAAGAGAGCGGGAGGGAAGACCCTTTACCTTCTATCACTATATGATCGACCTGAAGGGCGGCCCGTGCATCTATAAGCGCATCTCGGGATGCGGCTCGGGCACCGAATATATGGCTGTGACCCCGTGGGGGGATCTCTATCCCTGCCATCAGTTTGTCGGGGATGAGAAGTATCGCCTTGGCGACATCTACGAGGGTGTTACCAACAAGGCGGCACAGGAGGAGTTTGCCTCCTGCAACGTCTACGCCCGCCCCGAATGCGCCGACTGCTGGGCGCGGCTCTACTGCTCGGGCGGGTGCGCCGCCAATGCTTACCATGCCACAGGCAGTGTCCGCGGCGTTTACAAGAAGGGCTGTGAGCTTTTCAAGAAGCGGATGGAGTGCGCCATTATGCTTGCCGTCTCGCGTGAGCTTGACACCTGATATGACCACCCCGATCGCCGATTTCGTGGCACGCTATGCCAATGCCGACCCTGTCCGCCTGCATATGCCGGGGCACAAGGGGGTCGGCGCGGCCGAGCGCTTGGATCTGACCGAGGTCCCGGGGGCGGACAGCCTTTACGAGGCCGCCGGTATCATCAAAGAGAGCGAGGAGAACGCCTCGCGCCTTTTTGGGGCGCATACCTTTTACACCACCGAGGGCTCGTCGCACGCGATCCGCGCGATGCTGTACCTCATTTGCCTGCATGCGAAAATGACAGGGCGTGCGCCCACCGTGCTGGCAGGGCGGAACGCGCATAAGACCTTTATCGGTGCGGCGGCGCTTCTTGACGTCGGGGTCGATTGGCTCTATCCCCGCCCCGAGGAAGCCTACCTCACCTGCCGCCCGTCCCCCGGGGAGCTGCGGGCGCATTTTGTGAAAAACGGCCCGCCCGTGGCCGTGTACCTGACCTCGCCCGATTATCTTGGGCATATGGCCGATATCGCCGGCATCTCGGCCGTGTGCAGGGAGTTTGGGGTACTGCTGGCGGTGGATAACGCCCACGGCGCTTACCTGCGCTTTTTGCCGCAGTCTCTGCATCCCATCGACCTTGGGGCCGACCTGTGCTGTGACTCGGCCCATAAGACCCTGCCGTGCCTGACGGGTGCCGCCTATCTGCACCTTTCGCATGCTTCGCCCCCCGCTTTGCGGGAGGCCGCAAAAAGCGCCCTTGCGCTTTTTGGCTCTACCAGCCCCTCGTACCTCGTGCTGGCATCTCTTGACCGTGCAAACGCCTATCTGGCGGGAAGCTACCCTGCCGAGCTTGCGGCGCACGTGGCGGCGGTTGCCCGCCTTTCTGAGAGCCTTTCGGCGGCAGGCCTTCCCCTTGTCGGGGATGAGCCTATGAAGCTGACCCTTTCCTGCCGTCCCCTCGGCTATACCGGACAGGAGCTGCTTGCCTACCTTTCCGAGAGGGGGATCGAGTGCGAGTTTGCCGACCCCGACTATCTTGTGGCCATGCCGACCCCCGCCCTTTCGGAGGGGGCACTTCGGCGCTTTCTTGATGCGCTTCTCGGCCTTCCGCACCGCACACCCCTGCCTGCCGAGCTACCGCCCCCCCACCTGCCGCGCATCCGCATGACGGTGCGAGAGGCCATGCTTGCCCCGGCCGTGACCCTGCCGACAGAGGCCTGCCTTGGCCGCACACTGGCCACGGCCACCGTCGGATGTCCGCCCGCTGTGCCGATCCTGGTTTCGGGTGAGGTGGTGGACGAGGCCGCCCTTGCGCGGTTTGCCTATTACGGCATAGACACCCTGCGCGTCGTTTCGGAGTGACGCCGCATAAAAAAGAGAAGGATACTGCTATGAAGGAATTGAAAGCCATCTATGGGACGCTTGGGATCTCGGAGGAGGTCTACGCCTTTGGCGAAGCCACCCTTGCCCGCCTTGGCGAGCGCTTTGCCGCCATCGATGCGATTGCCGAGTATAACCAGCAAAAGGTGCTGGCCGCCATGCAGAAAAACCGCGTGAACGCCACCCATTTCGCGGCTACGACCGGCTATGGCTATAACGATGCGGGGCGGGATGCGCTGGAGGCCGTCTATGCCGACACCTTCCATACCGAGGCCGCCCTTGTCCGACCGCAGATCACCTGCGGCACGCATGCCCTGGCCGTGGCGCTTTCGGCCAATCTCCGCCCGGGGGACGAGCTGCTTTCTCCCGTCGGCCGCCCCTACGATACCCTTGAGGAGGTCATCGGTATTCGTCCCTCCCCCTGCTCGCTGGCCGAGAACGGGGTCACCTACCGCCAGGTGGATCTTCTCCCGGACGGCGGCTTTGACTGGGACGGCATCGCCGCCGCCCTTTCGGAAAAGACGGCGCTTGTGACCATCCAGCGCTCGAAGGGCTATGCCACCCGCAAGACCTTCTCTGTCGGCGAGATCGGCGAGCTGATCTCTTTTATCAAGGCGCGTGCGCCGCACGTGAAGGTGATGGTGGACAACTGCTACGGCGAATTTGTCGAAACGATCGAGCCGAGCGACGTTGGCGCCGATATGACGGTCG
>JAGBZZ010000088.1 GCA_017652965.1 Clostridia bacterium
ATCGGTCACGGCCTCCCGCTCAACGTATGCACCCTGCAGCATCACGTTGACCTTGCCGTGACCGGTGCGGGCGGCGGGGATCTGCAGATAGACGGTGCCGGCAGAGCCGATGGCGTTGCGGTTATCCTCCGTCCCGTCCGCCTGCAGGCGATAGATGCCATACATCAGAAGCGCCACAAGGAACATCACAAGAAGCCCAAAGGCAAGAGAGATGAGCATCGAGACGGTGGGGGTGAGAGTGGTGCTTGCCAGCGAGACCCCCATCCAGCCAAAGGCTACGAAAAAGGAGATGATCGTGCGGGCGGTAAAGATGTGAAAGCCGTCAAGCGCCCCGGGGGCGAGATCGTCAATATCGTCGGGCATGTCAAGGGCGCTGTCATCCGCGCCGTCCGGCAGCCCCATGCCACCGTCCGAAAGGCCGATCATCGAAAGGACGATCTGTACAAGAAGCGCGATCGTGGCGGGGGCGGCAAAGCAAAGGCAGATCTGCCCGAAAAGCCCAAGTGCTTCAAACCATTGTGTCAACATACGGGTATCCTCCTATAATCAAGTCCGTGAAGCAGCCGATCGATCCTTTGCTTGGCGGCAGAGGAAAGATAGGCGTATACCATAACCGAAAGAACCTTTTCGATCCTTTTTTTGTCCCCCGGCTCCCGCTCGCTGAAGCAGAAAAGCTCGGCCCTTGCGGCCTCGCCTATCACCTCGGGCGTCGGATATCGCTCACCGATCGCGCAGAGGACGTTGCAAAACATGTGGTAAAGGGTCGGGTCGTCTACGGCATCGTCCGCCTCGTCCGACAGCTTGCCGTTGATGTAGGACAAAAGATCGGTGATCTCGTCCAGCTGCAGGCTTTGCCGCAAAAGATTGATGATGACCACCCGTACAAACTGCCTTTCGCTGTACTGGCGGTGCTGTGGTGGTGAAAGGTAACCGCGCTTGACCCAGTTCTGGATGGTGTGCGGCTCTAACCCCGTCATACGGGAGATCTGTGACAGCACGACGCCGCCGGCCGAAAAAATGTGGGAGAACACGTGGCGTGCCCCATCCTTTTCAAGCGACGAGATCTCGATCGTCGTACCCGGTAACGTTCCCGGCATCTTGATTTCTCCTTTCCGTGGATATTCGAGCTTCCTACTGGATGATATGATTATATCACATGGTCACGTGACTGTCAAGAGGGAAAACGAAATTTTTTTGCCGCCCCCGCGCCACCGCTCGCTCTCTTTCCTATTTATATCATAAAAAGGGGGCAAAAAAGATGGCGTTTCGGTTGCAAAAGCCGCCCTCTTGTGCTATACTGGTGTCAAAACCTACTCCAAGGAGAACCGATATGGATATCACAAAGCTGGACGAGCGCCTGGCGGCACAACCGCTGAAGGTGACCGACGTTGCCTGGCATTCCCCCTTTGACACGCCCTTTTCGATCCACGGTATGATGTATGACGAGGCACTTTCGCTCTACGTCAGAATGCCGCAGGACGTGGCCGCCGCGGCCAGCCCCGCGGTTGCGGGGCTTTCGCGCTGTACCTCGGGCGGGCGTGTACGCTTCCGTACCGACAGCATCTACGTGGCGCTTTCCTGCCTGATCCCCTATTTTAACCCCGCCCCGCATATGGCCATGACCACGCTTGGCGGCTTCTCTGTCTACGTGGACGGGCAGTATCGCGGCAAGGTCGGCCCTACCTATAACGACCTCCAGGCCGTGACCGACAGAAGCATTGCCTTCCGCGGCTCCTGCAATATCCCGAAGACGGGGGAAATGCACGACGTGGAGATCTACTTCCCGCTTTACGGCAGCGTCAAGACGCTTTACATCGGCCTGCGCGAGGGTAGCCGCATCGAAGCCCCCACCCCCTACGCCTACGCCGACCCGATCGTCTTTTACGGCAGCTCGATCACCCAGGGGGCGTGTGCCTCCCGCCCGGGTAACGATTATGCCGCCCACCTTTCCCGTATGCTGAATGCCGACTATATCAACCTCGGCTTTTCGGGCAACGGCAATGCCGAGCCTGCGATGATGGAGTATCTGAAGTCTCTGCCCGCCTCGGCCTATATCTACGACTATAACTACTATTCGGACAGACCCGAGCGCATCCTGCCGCCCCACCTTTCGATTTATGAGGATCTGAGGGCGGCCAACCCGATGGCCGCGATCCTGATGGTGGATAAGCCCTCTACCATTTATAGCCCCCGGAACTACGAGACCCGCAACGCGATCATCCGTGCATCCTACCTTGAAACGGTGCGCCGCGGGGACGACCTTGTCGCCTACCTCGACGGGAAGGACTTCTTCGGGCATGACGTGCCCCACGATGCCTGCGTGGTAGACTCCGACCATCCGAACGACCTTGGATTCTGGCAGATGGCCAAGGCGCTGTATCCCCTCCTGCGTGAGCTTTTGGAGCGCAGAGCGATCAAGCTTGGCTAATACGAAAAAGAGAGAACCCCACTGAACACGGGGCTCTCTCTTTTCTTTTATAAGATCCTTTTCGGCGTTTCTCCCGCAAAGAGGGCATCGGCATTTTGGCGGAAGTCAGCAAAGGAAAGGTCGCGGCTGCGCGTAAGCGTCTTCGGTGCGGTGAGCGAAAGCTCATACATCCACACCCCGCGGTAGGGAACCTCGGCAAGCGCCGCAAGGAGGCTTTGCCACGAAATGCTCCCCTCACCCGGCAGCCAATGCTTCTCGTCGGTGAAGTCATAGTCGGATACGTGCAGGGTCACGATCCTATCCCCAAGCACCCGTATAAAATCGGTATGGGTATCCTGCAGGAGATGGTTGGTGTCAAAGCAGACCCGCAGCTTATCGTTAGCGCCGATCAGCCGTACCATCTCGGCAACCGTACTGCCAAGGCAGGTGCGCGGCAGATCCTCCACCGCGATGACGGCGCCGTGCCTGTGTGCGATCTCGGCTAAGGCATCCAGGCTTTCCATGGCGCAGGATAAGCGCTCCTCCCTCTCCTCGGGGGCGATCGGCTCGCCGCTTGGATGCACCACAAAGCGGCTGATTCCGATATCGGCCGCCCTCTCGATCATATCGGTAAAATAAGAGACGGTGCGCTTGCGCAGGGCAGGGTCGGGGGAGGAGGGCTCGACCTCCGAGAACGGCCAGAAGGGCAGATGGTAGGACCAAAGCGCCACGTGATAGCGGCGGGAAAGCGCCGCGATCTCACGGTACGGGATGTCGGGGTACAGCCTTGGCGCCATGCAGATCTCGATGGCCTCGATCCCGCCTTGCTCTAATTTTACAAACGATTCCTCGTTAAGGGAAAAGCCACAGCTGGAAAGCCCCACCTTATACATATCGGTCACCTCCGTGTCACCTATGCGTTTTTTATCTTTTTCTTTTCGGTCATTCGCAGAGGAAGGTCACGCTGCCGCTTTCCAGCCCCTCGCCCGTGCAGGTGACGGTGGCGGGGCCCGCCTTTCCGTTTGCCCTCACGCAGGCAACCAGCATGCCGGAAAGCGCACGCTTGTCGGGGCGCAGGAAGGTCTCGGTTTCGCGTTGGTCACCGGCATCGGTGGCATACACGCTGACCCCGCCCTCGGCCGTAAAGGTGAGGCGGTTGCACGCGTGCGGGCAGAGGTTGCCGTCGCTGTCCAGGATGCTTGCGGTGATAAAGTTCATAGCTTCGCCGTCTGTTCCGATCCTTTCGCGGTAGGCCGAAAGCGCGATCCTTTTCGGCTCACCCGCCGTTCGGACGGTGGCGCGGGCGGCCTCCTTGCCGTCGCGGTAGGCCACCGCCAGCACTTCGCCCGGGGTATAGACCGTGTCCTTCCACATCAGGCGGAAGCGCGCGACCTGCGCCTCGTTTCCTTCGCCGCCCTCGGCGTGGCGGCGCCTGCCCTGCGAGATGCCGTTGATAAACAGCTCGACCTCGTCGTAATTCGTGTAGACGTGGATCGGGACGTTTTGCCCCTCCATACCCGCAAAGCTCCAATGGGGGAAGATGTGCAGGGTGGGCAGATCACTCCACGCGGCGCGGTAGCCGTAGTAGCGGTTCTTCGGCAGACCCGCAAGGTCGATCGCGCCGAAGTAACTGCTGCGCGACGGCCACTCGGTATAATAGGGGGTCGGCTCACCGAGGTAGTCAAACCCCGTCCAGATAAATTCGCCCATCACGTCGGGGCAGTCCTCCTGGGCGGAAAGCTCACGCTCGGCATAATAGGCCCAGGGGGGCGCGGCCAGGCTGTAGTCGGATACCGTCAGTTCCTCGTTCTTCGGCATGCCGATCACGATCTCGGCGGGCAGGGTATAGACCCCGCGCGTGGAAACGCAGGAGGCCGTCTCACTACCGACAAGCAGAAGGTTTGGGTATTTTTCGCGCACCGCCTTGTAGGTGTGCGGCTTGTAGTTAAGCCCCACCACGTCCATATAAAAGGCCAGGCGGTGGTCAAAGCATTGGGGATAGGTGCTGAGCCCCGCCGTCGTCGGGCGGGTGGGGTCGACCCTGTGGGTGGCGTCGTTCAGCATACGGGTAAGCTTCCAGCCGTCCCGATCGCGCTGTTCCAGCACCTCGTTGCCAAGCGACCACATGATCACCGAGGGGTGGTTGCGGTCACGGCGTACGATCGCCTCCAGGTCGCCGAGGGCATGCTCGGCAAAGTGGTTGTGATAGCCGTTTTCCACCTTGGCGACCATCCACTCGTCAAAGAATTCCACGATCGTAAGGATGCCGTGCTCGTCGCACAGCTCAAGCAGCTCGGGCGCGGGCGGGTTGTGGGTGGTGCGGATAGCGTTCACACCCATGCTTTTCAGGATCTCGATCTGACGGAGAAGGGCATCACGGTTGACGGCTGCTCCCAGCATGCCAAGATCGTGATGCATGCAGACTCCGCGCATCTTGAGGTAGCGGCCGTTCAGGAAGAAGCCGTCCTTGGTGAATTCCGCAAGGCGGGGGGCGAAGCGCACGGTGACGGCATCCCCACCGGGGATCGTCACGGTGACGGTGTAGAGACTCGGGCTGTCCACGTCCCAAAGCATCGGATCCTCGATCAG
>JAGBZZ010000006.1 GCA_017652965.1 Clostridia bacterium
ATTCGGATAAAGCCGAGGATATCCCCGTATCCAAGCCGACCGGCGGCAACCCCAAGGCCAAGGGCCGTCAGCTCTTCATCGGTGGGAGAGAGCGTCCTGCCGTTTGCCGCAAGAAGGGTGAGCATGGCAAGAATGCCGATGCGCTTGTTTCCGTCCAAAAAAGCGTGGTTGGAGATCAGCGAGCAGGCAAGGCGTGCCGCCTTTTCCTCAACCGTCGGGTAAAGCTCCACCCCGTCAAAGGTGGCATAAGCGGCAAGGACGGCACTATCCAAAAGGCCGCCGTCGCGCAGGCCGTGCGCCCCGCCTACCGTATCGGTCAAGAGGCGATGAAGCGCCATGACCGTCTCTTTTTCAAGGCTTCTCATTTGGCAAGCTCCAAAAAGGCGGCACGGTATTTTTCCAGGATCACCGCCGCGATGGCAAGCGCCTCCCGCTCCGCGATCGGGGACGGCAATACCGTCTCTTTTTTCTCTTCACACATAGCTTTCTCCTTTTTGCGGGGTACACGTCTTGCGTGTATTATAGCACGGACAGGCGGGAATTACAAGGGCTTTTGCGAGAGTTCTGCACTTAGTGCAGTCTTATATCGATATCCCCCGTATTCGTGCGGATCCGACAGGTACCGCCGTTCCCGTTCTCGGGAAGGCACACGTCGCCCGTCCCGCTTTTGGCATCAAAGATCTTCGGGGTAAGAAGCGTGCCCTCCACGTCACCCGTGCCTGTCACAAGCTCGATCCTTTCGGCATCGCACCCCGAAACGGTAATATCCCCCGTAGAGGTCGTAAGGGCAATTTCCCCCGCCGTGACGTCAAAAAGCGTAATATCACCCGTAGAGGCCGCAAGCTCCAAGCGCTCGGCCGAGGCACGGCAGACAACGTCCCCGGTGGTGACGGCAATATCTATGCTTTCAAAGCGGAAATCACAAGAGACCGTGACGTCCCCCGTGGAGAGTGTCACGGCAAGCGCCAGATAGGCATCGGACGGCAGATAGACCGTCACGGCAGCCTCCCCCGCCGTAATGGCGATCATCTCCCACCACGGCCGACCGTCCTCCTTCTGACGGGCGACGCGCAAGGTGCCGTCCTCCACCGTCACAAGGTAGGTACAGCTTTCGCTTTCGGCGCATTCTACGGCGGCCTTGCCATCCGCCGACGGCAAGAAAAGGATATCCGCCGTATTGTCGAGGATCTCGATGCTGTCGAATTCCTCGCTGATCTCATAGCGCTTGGTTTCGTATTTTACCGTGGCAAGACGGGAAAAATCCCAGCCGATACAGCTCATAACGCCGCAAAACAGAAGTCCCCCCGCAAGGATCAGGACACACGCGGCGATCAGCCATCCCTTTATTCCTCTGCCTATCACCTTTTCTTTCCTCCGACAAAGCATTTTTTAATTCCGAGAAGTATATAGCGGCTAAGGACGAACGCCCCGCGGCTTACCGCCCGGCACAAAAGAAGCATAGGGACAGAAAGCCCCGCGCAAAGAAGGGCGCACGCAAAAACCGCGACCCCCGTAGCAACATGCCCGCCAAAAAGCGCAAAGCCCACCCCTGCCACAAGGCCGCCAAGGGCCGCGCCGACAAGCGCGCCGAAGGTAGCCCAAAGCGAGATAACGACCGACCAAAGGGCGGCAAAGAGGGATATCAGCACACTGACGGCAGAAGCAAGAAGCGAAAGCCAGATAGGCGAGCCAAGCAGGATGAGGGTAAGAGACAGGGGGCTGAGCCTTCTCTTTTTGCCCGCCTTCTCGGCCGCGATGGCAGAAAGCGACACCTCGTCCATGATCTGTGCGGCAACCGCCTCCACCGTCCCAAGCCCCGCGACGGCCTCGGCCTCCGAAAGCCCTTCCTCTATGCGGTCGTCTATCTGCTCGGCATAAAAGCCGAGCCGCTCTTCTCTTTCCTTTTGCGGTAAGGCACGCAAAAGAAGCGCAAGCACATCCAGAAATTCTTTTTTAGTCATTGCCGGTATCCTCCTTGGTCACAAACCGATAGATCGCCATTACCTCTCGCCACTCCTCGCAAAATTCCGCAATGCGTGCGACCCCCGCCGCGGTGATGCGGTAGTATTTCCTGAGTCTCCCGTCATGCTCCTGGGTGCGCACCGTCAGCATTCTTTGCGCCTCTAACCGCTTTAAAATGGTATAGAGGGTGGATTCGGATATCTCGATATACGGCTTCATATCCTTAATGATCTTATAGCCGTAGGATTCGCCGTCCTTGATGGCGGCCAATACGCAAACGTCCAAAAGACCGCGCTTAAGCTGTATGTCCATACTATACTCCCCCTTGCGTAATACATCATATCACGAAGTATTGTGCTTGTCAAGAAGCTTTTTCAAAAACATCCTGAAAAAGCAAAACCCCGGGATATGCTTTTTGGCAGATCCCCGGGGCTTTTCAGGTATTGTACGCATCAGGTGCGAAGGGTGAGCTTTGTTTCCTTCGGCACGACCTCATAGATATAGAAGCGGTCGCGGATGGCGGGCAGAGGCGGCAGGGCAGAAAACTGCCATAGTATCCACTCGCATTTTTGCGGACGTCGGTATCGCCGCCTCCGCGCGGGTTCAGTCGAGATAGGTGATGGGAAGCGCGTCATAGACCTTAGCATCCCCGGCATACGCATACTCCCCAAGGATACTGTCGATATAGTCCTGGCCAAGCGTATTGCTGACGGGATTAAAGGGCATTTCCCCCCAAAGGGCACGGTAGATCATATGTGCGCCCACGTAGCCCGCCAGCGGTGTGCTGTGCAGGTGGGCATCGTCGATGCAAAGGCTCCAGCGGTCTACCCCGTCGGCGATCAGCCCGTCAAGCTCGGCCTTCCAGTTGAGGCACAGAAGCGAGGGGTAGGTCGCCATGGCCCTTTGAACGATGCTTGCCCCCTCGTTATGTGCGGGAAAGATGACAAGCGCGGTCCCGGAGGCGTCACAGGCCGCCTTCAGTACCCCGAGATTTTCGATCTCATCCTCGCCGTAAAAGCCACAAATAAAGACCGCCGTATACAGCCCCGCGCGGATGCATGCCATAACGCTCGAATCGTTTACGTAGGTGCCTACCCGTGCATACCCTCTCGAATACGCCGTCACGGTGCAATCCTTTTCTCCGTTTTTCAGCATCTCTTTCAGAATATTGCCGATCTTGGAGGTGCCGATAAAGCTATTACCAAGGATGAGGACACTGGGGGTATCGGCGCGATTTTCAAAATATCCGTTAAGCACGCCGAGGGTATCGCTTTCAAACTTTTCCTCGGTGAAAAGGTTCTTATACAGCCTGTCTTCCAGGGTCTCATCCACCTCCCGATAATCGGCCGTCAGCGTGACTGCACGCATATAGCCGTTCGAGGGGTATTTGTATACGTAGCGGAAACGGAGCTCGCCCTCCCCGCTTCCCTTTTCGATATACTTGGTCACACGGATGTCGCCCACCGTCAGCGTTTTGCTCTCCAAAACCGAAAAGCCGGCCGTATCCCCGGCATTTCCGCCGCAAAGCGAGCCGATTCTCACCCCGTCCCGAAGGATGGCAAAGCCCTCCTCCTCCCGAATGATCTCCCACTCTACAGGGCGGCTGATCTTCAAAAGGACGTTATCATTCTTATAGGCAAATACCGTGGTTTGAAAGCTTGTCGAGGGGCGGCGATCGATCCCCTCATAGGGCGAGGGAGCCGTCGTTACGGGCGGCACCGTGGTGGTAGCCTCGGTGGTGGCGGCGGTGGTGGTGGCAGGGGTCGTCTCGGTATCCGTCCACCCCGTGCAGGAGACAAGAAGAAGCGCAAGCGCAAAAAGCACCGGTGCCAAGTAAAATATTTTTCTCACGTGTAATCTAACCTCCGTACATTCAAAGTCTCATTTCGTGTAAAAACGCACCGCAAGATATTCTTGCACGGCGGCCTCCCCGATACCGGGCAAGAGCCGCCCCATACGCATAACCGACGCAGTTGCCTCGCTTGCCGCGCGCCACGGAAAGACGTATTTCGCGTCGTGTGCCCCCCTTTTCATAGGTGCGGGGCTCAATGCTGTATGTATGATTATATCACGCGGTCACGTGACTGTCAAGAGTAAGGGCGAATTTTTTTTGCCGCAAATACGGGAATTTCGCCGTAGCCATCTTGACTTTTGCGGACATATTGCATATAATGATTACATCAACTAAAATGAACAGGAGAATCCTATCATGCAAATGCTTGAAATGTTATATGATGAGATCCAGGACGCCGTAGACAGAAAGGTTCCCTTTATCATTCCGATCGGCACGCTGGAATACCACGCCCGCCACGCCTCGTGCGGCACCGATACCCTTGTGATCACCGGTTGCCTTCGCGAGCTGGAAAAGGAAAAGGAGATCGTGGTCTGCCCTCCCCTGTGGTACGGCGTGGCCTCCTATGCCGTTTGCGCACCCAAGCCCAGCCACTTCCACGTGGATGAGGATGCCTACGTCAACTATCTCTATTACATTCTGAAATCCATGATCTATGCCGGTCACAAGAACATTTACCTCGTGGCACACCATCAGACCGAGGGTGCAGGCCTTATGCCTATGACCATCGCCTGCCACAAGGCCGCCAAGAAGGTCACCATGGAGTACATGGAGGAGAAGCTTGGTAAGGGCTGGTGGGGCAGCGACGCCTATTCCTCCTACTACGAGGATATGGGCAGCGAGGACGATCCCTTCTCTTACATCAAGGTCATTCCGCTGATCGGTGCCGATGCACAGATCAAGTGCGGCGGCTTTGACCATGCCGGCAAATGGGAGACCAGCCTTATGATGGGCACCTACCCCGAGCTTGTTGACCTTGGCCGTTGCGAGCGCAACACCGAGTGGTTTGCCGAAAGCGCTAAGGAAGCCAGCGTGGAGACCGGTAAGCACATGGTGGAATGCACGCTTGAGTGGCTCAGAAAGACCATTGTGTAACAAATGAAGGAAAGCACGGTGTACCCTCTCGGGATACACCGTGCTTTTTATACAAAAGACCGCCTCAAAGGTTGAGAAGCACAAGGGCAACAGAGCCGACGGCAAGCCCCGCCCAGGCCATAGGACGCGCTCGCTCACGGAAGAAGATCCATAAAGCGCCTCATAAGCGCCGTTTTTTAGCGAAAAGCCCCAAAGAGAGGAATCTCACACATTATAATAAAAGCCCGAAAAAAATCAATACGCGCGCCCCTATTTTTGAAGGATACGGCAGGAGCGGCGGTTGACTTTCCCCCTTTTTGTGTGGTATAATAGAAAAAAGCCCGAAAAGGGCCGTGAACCGTCAATCAGGAGAAAAACTATGAAGATCTACTTCGTTCGCCACGGACACCCGGATTATAAGCACGACTGCCTGACCCCGCTTGGAAAGCTGCAGGCGGCGGCCTGTGCCGAGCGGCTCCGCGATGCGGGGCTTTGCCGCATCTATGCCTCCACCAACGGCCGCGCGACCGAAACGGCCGAGTACACCGCAAAGGTCTATGACCTGCCGGTGATCCCCTGTGACTTTATGCGCGAGATCGGCTGGAAGTCGATCGACGAGGAGGAGATCCCCTTTGGCGGGAATCCCTGGAACCTTTCGGACCACTTCGCCTCGGAGGGCGTGAGCCTTGACAGAAAGGACTGGGGGACGGTCTACCCCTACAACCACAGCATCCTCTCGGTGCGCTACCCGATGGTCACGGGCAAGTTCGATGAGCTGCTTGCCGAGCTTGGCTACGTGCGCGAGGGGGACTATTACCGCGTCACGGGCGGTGAGTTCCTCGAGGGGGCGGTGGCGGTCTTCAGCCACGGCGGGTCGGGCTCGGCCGTGATCTCGCATCTATTGAATATCCCCTATCCGCAAGTCACCGGGATGTTCTCGATGTCCTGCACCTCGGTCTCGGTCGTGGAGCTTTCCTCCCGCGAGGGGGAGCTCGTCCTGCCGAAGCTGCGGCTCTGGAATGACGACAAGCACATAAAGGGGCTGACGGTCGACGAGACCTTCGGCATATAAGACCCCCCACGTGAATGGGAGGACACCTCCTTACTCTGAACCAAATAAAAATCCACCCGCATATGAAGTGAACCCCAAAGTTTAGACAAAAAAGGCGACATCAAGCATGATGTCGCCTCTCGTGTTTATTGTCTCTTTTGATAGGATTTAACAATGCTTTCTGTATACGATTTTACAAAGTCGAAATTCTCATTTGCAAGCACCGCATAAGCGCTGTACACACCGTCTTCTTCCATAAAGTAGACTACCCAATGTTCTTCTTTCTCATTTGAGCCATCCTTGATCTGTACCATATACTCTGCCTTTATAAATTGCACAAGACCATTTTCAGATGTGATCTCGGTTGTAGCTTCCACGGTAATATCCACAGGAATTCTGAGACCCATACTATACCAAAAGCTTCTTCTTCCTGCCGAATTGGTATCAGATAACCACTCCGGCAGTTTTTCAAGCATGTCGGGCAATTCTTCGTTCCAATAGATGTGCTTTAGATCGTTTCTGATGTAGTACGAATACATTTGATACACGTAAGAGCTTCCAAGCGGTACAGTTATTGTACGGATCTCACCGGTTAACCCAAAGTCCTGCCATCCGTTGCTTTTTCCCATGCTGCTCTCCTCGAGGTATCTTACAGGATTCTCTGCGACATAATCCGGGAATATCGTTCCGTTATATTCCGCATTAGGATGAATCAAGGTATAATAATGCGCAGTCGTTACAGCTTCACCCTTGTCGATAAAACGCAGTGCCACCGCCACATCACTTTCGACGCGCTCTATCGCATAGACCTCTGCTTTAAGCGTCTCGACGGTAATCCATTCGCCCGCCTCATTTTTCCAACCGGCAGTTACCACAACGTCTTCAAGCTTGCTTCCAATATTGCTTTCCTCAACCACCTTGCCTCCAACATAAGAGGCGAACATTCCCTCCTTGATTTGGTAATCGTAATATTTTTCAAGCTGGAGCTCTCCACCAAGCCCCATACCGCTAAGCATCAGAGGTACAACAACAGCGGCCGCCACCAGTACTACTGTAAAGCAGGCTGCAATAGCCCCCCATTTGCGCCAGGATTTCTTTTTTGCTTTTACACAATTTGCACCGCTAATGAGATCGGCATCGATATGACCTACAGCCTTTACAATTCTCGGTGTTTTCATATTTCAATACCCCCTTTGATCAAAAAATCTTTTAATTTTGTTCGAGTGTGATGCAACATATTCTTAACCTTACTTTCGGTAAAATCATAACGTTTTGCAATATCCCCGATAGAATCAAAGAAATAGTATTTGCGAATAAATACATCGCGGATTTCACTTTTTTCATTTCGCAGAAAGTCGCTTATCAGTTTTCCGATATCCTCATCACTCACACCGTCCGCTATGCTTTCATCCGACAGCACTTCAGCGAGATCATCAAGCGAAATAAGGATCGCCTGTGAGCGTTTTTGCCTCGACATCGATTCAAGCCGCTTGAGCGATAGATTTCTTGTTATTTTACATACAAAAGCCATAAAGTTAATTGGCCTTGTGGGCGGAATTGCGTTCCATACCTCAATATAGGTATCGTTTACGCATTCTTCCGAATCTCCACTATTATTCAAGATGTTATAAGCAACACTATGGCAGAGCTTTCCGTATTTGATATCCGTCTGCTTGATTGCTTCTTCATCCCGTGCAAAATACAGTTCTATGATGTTAAGATCATCCAATGTTGGTCACCTCCTTGATTTGGTCTAAAAGCGCTTTCACCTATTAAGTACGTTTTTTTCGCCTTTGGTCTCAAAAAATCGAATTTTTGTGCCATAACCATATTTCAAAAAAGAAGCTTGATCACAATAATAATAGGATACCGCAAAAACGGCATCGGTATATGAAAACAACGGCAAGAATCAATTACGTTCCTGCCGTTGTTTATTATTCTATTTGGTATCAAAACGGTATCAAAAACTCGCTTTGAGTGCCGAAAGCCCTTGATATATAAGGCTTTTTCGCCCCCGGTTTATTATTCCCACTCGAGGGTGCCGGTGGGCTTCGGGGTGAGATCGTAGAGGACGCGGTTGATGCCGGGAACCTCGGCGGTGATGCGGGCGGTGATCTTATGAAGGACAGCGTAGGGGATTTCCTCGATCGTGGCGCTCATAGCATCCTTGGTATTGACGGCGCGGATG
>JAGBZZ010000007.1 GCA_017652965.1 Clostridia bacterium
CATGCCAAGCTTGCCGAATTCGTGTCCCGCCACGGTGCCGTGATTACCGAGTTTTTGCCCGGCACACGGCCGGAGGGGAGAAATTTCCCCATCCGAAATCGCATTATTTCCGGTCTTGCGCAGGCAACTGCGGTCATTGAGGGTGATCTGCGCAGCGGCTCACTGATCACGGCTCGCAAGGCTCGCCAGCAGGAGCGCATCGTGTATGCAATGCCGGGGCGCGTGGATGAAAAGGGAAGCGAGGGGCCGTGCATGCTTTTGCGTGACGGCGCGCGCCTTTTGACCTCGGCCGATGACATTTTGACCGATTTTGAAAAGATCTACTCGGATAAGATCAATATTTTCCGATTGCTGGAGCGCTCACCCTATCTTGTGGATAAGGTCCTGCGCTCGATGCGCGTATATTCGCGCAGTGACAAAAAGCCGAAAAAAGAAGAGGACGGTAAGAAAGCCCCCGCCGAAGCGGAGGCTCGCTCTCTGCCGCCCACCTCCGCGCCGTCGCAGGAGCCTGCAGGCCTTACGCCGGAGGATGAAAAACGTATTTGTGCCATTCTTACCGAGATCGGGGGGCGAGCAGAGGAGATATACCGTCTGTTGCCCACCGAGGGAGGGGTTTCCTGCGATGATATCGCCGAGACCGGGATTCCGATCGCCGATATCATGGTGGCAACCGCACAAATGGAAATGCATAGGCTTCTTGAGGTTCTCCCCGGAGGACAGATGAAGCGTT
The DNA here is from genome assembly GCA_017652965.1 of Clostridia bacterium. Next base: position 731 of record JAGBZZ010000007.1, read on the forward strand.
CGATCCCGCATTGATTGGAGAAAGGTAACGTTATGTCGAATTTAGTTATTGTGGAGTCGCCGGCCAAGGCCAGCACGATCAAAGGGTATCTTGGCTCGAATTACAAGGTCATTGCCTCTAAGGGGCATATCCGCGACCTGCCTAAGAGCGGGCTTGGTGTGGATATCGAAAATGACTTTGCTCCGCATTATATCAATATCCGCGGCAAGGGCGATGTCATCGCACAGCTACGGCAGGAAGCGAAAACCGCAGGTAAGATCTTCATGGCAACCGACCCTGACCGTGAGGGGGAGGCGATCTCCTGGCATTTGGCGGCCGCACTGGGCATCCCGCTGGAAAAGCAGTGCCGTGTCACCTTCAACGAGATCACGAAAAGCGCGGTCAAGGATGCTATCAAGCATCCCAGCAGCATCAATTGCGATCTTGTCAATTCTCAGCAGACCCGCCGCATCCTTGACCGTATCCTCGGCTATCAGCTGAGCCCCTTCCTTTGGAAGAACGTCAGAAGCGGGCTTTCCGCCGGGCGTGTACAGAGCGTAGCCGCCCGCATTATTTCGGAAAGAGAAGAGGAGATCCGCTCCTTTACCCCTCAGGAATACTGGACGGTCCACGTGGATGCCACTCTTGCCGACGGCACGGTGGTGGAGACCCGCTTCTTTGGCAAGGACGGCAACGAGATGCGTCTTTCCAATGAGGCTGAGGCCCGCATGATCACCGATGCGGTCGCCAAAAATCCCTTTGTGCTGAGCGGTGTTCGCCAATCACAGAAGAGCCGTCTGCCCTCGCCCCCCTTCACGACCTCCACGCTGCAGCAGGAGGCCTCCAAAAAGCTCGGCTTCCAGTCCAAGCGGATCATGAAGACCGCCCAGGAGCTATATGAAGGTATCAATCTTGGCAGTGAGTTCGGCGGTTTTTCCGGTCTTATTACCTATATGCGTACCGACTCGCTTCGTATTTCCGCCACGGCGCAGGAAGCGGCCTTTGAGATGATCGACCGTCAGTTCGGTAAGGAGTATCATCCGGCCGAGGCGCGCCAGTTCAAGATGAAGCCGGGCTCGCAGGATGCCCACGAGGCTATCCGTCCCTCGGACGTTCACTTGACCCCGGATAAGATCAAAAAGTTCCTCTCGAATGACCAATACCGTCTCTACCGTCTGATCTGGGAGAGATTTGTGGCCAGCCAGATGTCCTCGGCCGTATTTTCGCTCCTTTCGCTGGAGTTCACCTGTGGTGAGTATCAGTTCCGCGCCAGCGGCAGCACCGTGAAATTCAAGGGGTATCTTGCGGTATATGACGACTCTGCCGATCATGAGGACGAGAATGAGCATCGCGGCCTGCCGCACGTTTCCAAGCTTTCTGAAGGGGCGACCCTTTCGGTGGCCGACAGCACGGCGCGTCAGCACTTTACCGAGCCCCCGCCGCGTTACACTGAGGCGACTCTTATCAAGTTCCTTGAGGATAACGGGATCGGCCGTCCCAGCACCTATACCGCTATTATTACCACGATCATGGACCGTAACTATGTCCGCCGTGACGGTAAATCCCTGGTGCCCACCCCACTTGGCGAGGTGACCACCAGACTGATGAAGGAGAATTTCCCCGACATTGTGGACTATCAGTTTACGGCCGATATGGAGGATAAATTCGATAGGATCGCACGCGGCGATGAGACACCGCACGCGGTTTTGACCGATTTCTACGACGGATTTTCGGCCGCGCTCAGCCGTGCGATGCAAAACGTGAAGGCGGGCGACGTGGAGATCCCGCCGGAGGAATCCGAGTTCCTTTGCGACAAATGCGGCCGCACGATGGTCTATAAGACCGGACGCTTTGGGCGGTTTTTGGCCTGCCCCGGCTATCCGGAGTGTAAGAACACCCTGGCACTCGGCAAGGACGGCAAGCCGCTGGAAAAGAAGAATGACGAGGCGCAGATCGCCGATTTCAAGTGTGAGGAATGCGGCGGCGATATGATCCTGCGTAACGGCCGCTACGGCAGCTTTTATGCCTGTGCCAAATATCCTACCTGCAAATTTACCAAGCAAAAGGTGAACGAGCTGGGGGTGAATTGCCCGAAGTGCGAGGCTAAGATCATCACGAAATTCGGTAAGGGTAAGATGTTTTACAGCTGCGAGAGATTCCCGGATTGCGATTTCTCGACCTGGGATCTTCCGCTTACCGAAAAGTGCCCCGATTGCGGCGATATTCTGCTGTATAAGAAGAGCAGAAAGACAGTCTACTGCCGGAATAAGCAGTGTGAATACAAAAAGGAAAACGTAGAAAAATGATGTCAAACGGCGAGATCACCGTAGTGGGTGCGGGGCTTGCCGGCTGCGAGGCCGCCTGGCAGGCGGCCGAGGCCGGATGCCACGTCACGCTTTATGAAATGAAACCCGAAAAGCATTCACCGGCACACACCTCGGACGGATTTGCGGAGCTTGTTTGCTCCAATTCTCTCCGTTCGGACGTGGTGTCCAACGCGGTGGGACTTCTGAAGGAGGAGCTGCGCCGTCTTTCCTCACTGATCATGAGGGCGGCCGATGCCACCAGAGTTCCTGCGGGGAGTGCCTTGGCGGTCGACCGTACGCTTTTTTCGCAATACGTGACCGAAAGGATTTCTGCGCATCCGCGCATTACGGTGGTATCCCGCGAAATTACCGAAATTCCCGAGGAGGGGATCACGGTGATCGCCACCGGCCCCTTGACCTCGCAGCCGCTGGCCGAAAGCATTCTGCGCTTTACGGGGCGTGACTCCCTGTATTTCTTTGACGCAGCCGCCCCAATCGTCTCGGGGGAGAGCATCGATTATACCAAGGCCTTCTTTGCCTCGCGTTATGGCAAGGGAAATCCCGAGGATTATCTGAATTGCCCCATGACCAAAGAGGAATACGAGGCGTTTTATAAGGCACTTACCGAGGCCGAGGTCGCTAAGCTGCATGATTTTGAGGCGGCCGCAGGGCTGACTGTTTTTGAAGGATGCATGCCGGTGGAGGTGATGGCCTCCCGTGGGGAGGACACCCTGCGTTACGGCCCGATGAAGCCCGTAGGGCTTCCTGTCCCCGCAACCGGCAAGGACGCGTATGCCACCGTTCAGCTGAGAAGAGAAAATTGCGCGGGGGATATGTATAACCTTGTCGGCTTTCAGACACACCTGACCTTTGGCGAGCAAAGACGCGTGTTCCGCATGATCCCCGGGCTTGAAAATGCCGAGTTTTATCGGTACGGCGTCATGCACCGCAATACCTATCTGCATTCCCCCTCGTTGCTTTCTCCAGATTATTCGGTAAGAGAACGTCCCAGCCTCTTTTTTGCCGGGCAGATGACCGGGGTGGAGGGATACGTGGAGTCTACAGGCTCCGGCTTTGTGGCGGGGCTTTCCGCCGCTTTGCGTGCCCGTGGGCTTTCGCCTGTCACGTTCCCGCGGGAAACCATGCTGGGGGCAATGGCGCACTACGTCAGCGATCCGGCCGTGACGGCCTTTCAACCCATGAACGCGAATTTCGGGATCATCCCCTTGCTTGAAAAGAAGGTAAAGGGAGGGAAGAGTGCGAGAAACGAGGCCTATGCGGCGCGTTCCCTTTCGCTTATCGATTCATTAGCCACTGAGATTTCCCAATTGGGGAAAGGAATATAATATGCGCATTTTGATTGATGTGATGAGCGGTGACAATGCGCCGCTTGAGCTTTTGCGCGGCGCAGTGCTTGCTGCCGCGGAATATCCCCAGATTTCTATAGCTGTTGTTGGCACGGAGGATCTGATTTACGAGATCGCTGAGGCCAATGACATCGATCTTGAGGGGATCGAGATCATCCCCTCCACCTCGGTTATCGAGATGGAGGACAAGGCGCTGTCCGTCGTGCGGGACAAGAAGGACTCTTCGATGAGCGTGGGGCTTCACGCCCTGGCCGCCGGGGAGGGCGATGCGTTTGTAAGCGCGGGTAATACGGGGGCGCTCCTGGCGGGCGCGACCTTGCTTGTGCGCCGCATCCGCGGGATCCGCCGTGCGGGCATTGCCAGCATCCTTCCTTTTCCGAACCCTGTGCTTTTGATGGACTGCGGTGCCAATCTTGAGGTGACGCCCGAGAATATCGAGCAGTTTGCCTACATGGGCTCGCTGTATATGAAGCGGCTGTACGGTCTTTCCGAGCCGCGCGTCGGGCTTCTCAACAACGGTACCGAGTACAACAAGGGGCTTCCCCTACAGGTGGCATCGTATGAACGGCTGTCGCATTCCGAGCTGAACTTCGTTGGAAACGTGGAGGGAAAGACCCTTCCGTTCAATTCCTGCGACGTAGCAGTGACCGATGGCTTTACCGGTAACCTTGTCCTCAAGGTGATCGAGGGCATGGGGAAGTTCTTCGGAAGCCTTTTGAAGGACTTCTTCCACAGCAGTCTGACCACCAAGATCTCGGGTCTTATGGTACAGAACAGGCTTTCGGCCGTCAAAAAGAATCTCGATGCCTCCGAGCATGGCGGAGCCCCGCTTTTGGGGATCGCCAAGCCGGTCATTAAGGCGCACGGCTCGTCGGATGCCAATGCGATCAAAAACGCCGTGCATCAGGCCATGACCTTTGTCAGCACCGAGATCAATTACGATATTGCCGAGTGGGCCGCCGAATTTGAAAAGCGCGAGCAAGAGGCCGAGTTCGCAGAAGCCCGGGAGGAACGGCAGGAGGCTGCCGAGGTAACACAAGACGAAAATAAGTGAGGAAACCATGAGCAAGGAAACAACTCCTATGGATCTCGAGAGTAAGATCGGATACCGCTTTCAGAATGCCGATCTTTTGATGACGGCATTGACACACTCCTCATATACCAACGAAAAGGGCGAGCCATCCTACGAACGCCTTGAATTTCTTGGGGATGCTGTCTTGCAGATCATCGTAAGCCGGTATCTGTACGAGCGGTTTGCTTCTGTGCCCGAGGGGCTTTTGACCAAATATCGCCAGTATCTTGTCTGCGAGGCTACCTTAGCTAAAATTGCCCTTTCGCTTTCTCTTGGCGATTATTTGCGCCTGGGGAAGGGGGAAGCGCTGGGAAAGGGCAGATATCGCCCCTCCATCCTTGCCGACGTGATGGAATCGCTTCTTGCCGCCGTGTATCTTGACGGCGGGATGGACGTGGCCGAGCCGCTTCTGCTTTCTCTTATGAAGCAGGAGTTGGAAAACTGTGTAAGAAACAGTGAAGGGGATTACAAGACGCGCCTTCAGCAGCTTGTGGAGCAGGATGGCTCCGAAACGCTGGAGTATGCGGTAACAGACCGCCGCGGGCCGGATCATGCCCCGATCTATACCATTGAGGCACGCATCAACAGCAACGTAGTGGGGGTAGGCCAAGGCCACTCCAAGCACGAGGCTGAGCAGTCTGCCGCGCGGGAAGCCCTGCGGCTGTTTGGAATTCTGGAGGAATGAAAGAAGGGGAGCGTCTATGTATTTAAAATCGCTTGAATTACATGGCTTTAAGTCCTTCCCCAACCGTACCGTTTTGACATTTGAACGAGGAACAACGGTTATCGTTGGGCCGAACGGAAGCGGAAAATCCAACATCTCGGACGCGATGCGTTGGGTGCTTGGTGAGCTTTCCAGCCGAAATATCCGCGGTACGAAAATGGAAGACGTTATATTCGGCGGTACAGATCAGCGGCGGCCTATGGGATACGCCGAGGTTTCTGTCACCTTCGATAATACCGATAAAAATCATCGCGTGGATTCTCCGTACGATGAGATCAAGGTTACGCGCCGCTATTATCGGACCGGTGACAGTGAATATCTGATCAATGGCCAGCAGAAGCGCTTGCGCGACATTACCGAGCTGTTTATGAACACCGGTATCGGGCGTGAGGGCTATTCGATCGTTGGGCAGGGGCGCGTTGCGGAATTGCTTTCCAAAAAGAGCGAGGATCGGCGAAATGTTTTTGAAGAGGCCGCCGGGATCGCCAAGTTCCGTCACAGAAAAGAGGATGCCGAAAAGCGCCGCCGTGAAACCCACGCCAATATGGAGCGCGTGATCGACATCTTTGACGAGCTGGAAAAGCGGATCGCCCCCTTGACAAGAGATGCCGAAAAGGCAAGAAAATATCTTGATCTGCGCGAGCAGAAAAAGGTTGCAGACGTATCGCTTTGGCTGTATGACACCGAAAAGCTTCGTGCCGATCTTGCCAAGGCGCGTGATACCTATCAGCTGACGGTTCACGAGCTGGAAACCATCGAAGAGTCGCTCTCCTCCTTGCATGCGCAGGATGAGCGCCTTTTCCAGCAGATGGAAAGCGGGCGCCTGTCCTCCGAGCAGCTTTTGAGCAAGATCAACGAGTGCCGCGCCAATATTCATACCCTGGAAAATGAAATCTCGGTCATTGACACCGAGATCCGCCATAAAAACGATTTGGTCAGCGGCGCACGCGCCCGTACTGCGGAAATCGACCGCACCATTTCGACGCTTTCCGGCCAGACCTCCGGTTATACCGAAAAGACCAAGAGCCTGCGTGAGGAGCTTCGCGTTCTGATGGAGGAGCGCCTTGGTATTCTGGCCGATGCCCAAAAGCTTTCCCAGTCGATCCAAAAGATCGAAAAGGATCTGGATGCATCCCTCGTAACGCTTGAAAAGCAGCAAAATGCGGCTCTTGACCTTAAGGTCAATATTGACGTCCTTTCCCGCTCGCATACCGATGACGGTGCTCGCGGGGAGGCCATTCTTTCGTCGATCGAGGAGCTTGAAAAGTCGGGTGCTCGCCTTGCTGACGAGGTTGCGCTTTGCGAGCGTAATACGGCCGGCTATACCGATAGGATCCGCGAGATCCAGCAAAAGGCAGTGCAGTGTGACGAGGAGATCGCGTCACTGCGTGGCGAGCGCGAAAAGCTTATGGAGGAATGCGGAAAGCTTCGTGCCGATAAGGCCGCGCTCGAGCAGGCCGCCGATGCCCTACGCCGCATGGAGGAGCACTTTGAGGGATACGGGGAAGCCGTGCGCTTTGTGATGCGTGCCGCATCCGAGGGCCACCTTAAGGGGATCCACGGCCCGGTTTCTCAGATCATTTCGGTAAAGCCTGAGTATGTGCTGGCCATTGAGACCTCACTTGGAGGAAATCTGCAGCACATTGTGGTGGAGGATGAGGATGCGACCAAGGCGGCCATCCGTCTTTTGAAGGAAAAGCGCGCAGGGCGTGCCACCTTCTATCCCATCAGCACCATCCGTCCCGGTGGCGAGCCGGACGAGATCCGTGCCGCAGCCAAGTTTAAGGGGTATGTGAACCGTGCCGACAGTCTGGTAGAGCGTGAAGGGGTATATGACGACAGTGTCGAGTGGCTTCTGTCCAGCACG
>JAGBZZ010000089.1 GCA_017652965.1 Clostridia bacterium
ACGCTCTCGGCCGTGACGAGCGCCGCAAGCGCCTTGGCGTGGGCGAAGGTGTGGTGAAGGCAGGTCGGCTCACCCGTAACGTCAGCCATAGGCATAGAAAGAAGCCCATCGTGGGTGCAGGCTTCATACAGTGTCAGCACGCGCTCGGCGGCGGTTGCAAAAATCGGATCGTCACAAAGAAGCGCCAACCCCTCGATGATGCCGTCGCTTGTGCGGCTACCCCAATAGGTCCATTTGTTGTGGCGGACACCAAAGCTGTCATCGATCGCGCCGTCGGGCAGAAGAAAGATAAGGTGCGCCGCAAAACGCTCACGGAAAAGCTCGCTGTAGTCACCCGTCAGGTTGGCGTAGCGGAGAAGAAGCGGGAGCGATTCCTCAAGATCGTACCCCATATCAATGGCGTGCGTGCCGTCGGCAGAGGTTATCGGATGCCCCTCGCCAAAGAGAAGACCGTCGCCGTCAAATCTCGAAAGCGCAACGCCGATCCAGTATTTAGACTTTTCGTAGTATCGATCGTCCTCGGTCAGCCGCCAAGCCATAGCGAGAAGCGCGGCAATGCCGCAATAGTAGTTTGTAACCGGCTTGAAGCTGTCGCGCGTGTCGAGCGTTTTGAATGTGTCGCACATTCTGACAAAGATCTTCTTCCATTTTTCGCTGTATTTTTTGGGAAGCTTGTCACCGAAATGATAGAGCGCGTCCCCCATGGACAACGCAGAAAATGCACTTGTGGCGTACCAACGGTTACTGATGTCGTTGTACCAAAGGCCGTCGTGCGTCAGCAGATTATACTCCGACCACTCAATGAGTTTGTCGGCCTCTGCAAGATATGCTTCGTCGCCGGTTTTCGACCATATGACCGAGAGGGGAAAGCAAAGGTCGGCAATTCTGCCGTGGATCACGTGGCAGGCGGGGCAGAGAAGCCCGCCGTCGGTGTAGGGCGTTTTTGTTCTTACCTGATAGGAAAGGAGTGCGTCACACCATTCCTTCATCAATTTGTACGCTCTTTTTTGCATATCTTCCTCCGAATTTCTTGCTGTATTTATGATATCACAAATCCCCACTTTGTCAATGCAAAAAGTGCAACAAAAAGGCCGTGAGTCACTCACGGTCTTTTTGTGTTCGCCTCATAGCTTTTCGATAAAATCGCACACGAGGGTGGCAAACTTGCTTTCACCGTTTTCGTAGAAGGTTTCGGTGTACTCGCAATGCTTGCCGTGCTGTTCCCAAAGATACACGTTGTCGGTATGGCCGAAATGCTCAAGCGTTTTCACCGTCAGGTGGATCTGCTCAAGCCGCCCGAACATATCCTGATCCGATACAAGGAAGAGCATCGGGGGATAGGTTGCGTCCCGTCCGATGTAGTAAAGCGGCGCCCGCTCGTCTACCACCACGCGCTTCGGGTCGTCCCCCTCCTCGTCAAGGATCATAAAATGCACCGTCGGCTGACCCGCATCGTGGATATAGCCGCCAATGTCGGTGGGCGCAAGGCCGACCGCCTCAAAGTAGCGCCTGTCAAAGCATAGCATCATCGAAAGATAGCCGCCCGCGCTCGTGCCGCCCACAAAGATGCGGCGGCAATCGCCGTATTCCTTGATATGGTCGAAAAGATAGCGGACAGATTCGGCCGCATCCTCAATAAAATCGGGGAATTTGGCATCCGGATACATACGGTATTCCACGCTGGCCACCGCCACCCCGCGCTTGCAGAAGCTTTCCGAGAATTCGGGTGCCACCAGCTTGCGGGTGCCCCACTTCAAGCCGCCCCCGTGGAACCAAACGAAAAGATCAAATGCTCCCTCCTCGGGCAGATAAAGGTCAAGCATAAGCCCTTCCTTGTAGGGAATGTCGCAGATGCTTCTCATGGCTTTCTCCTCCAAAGATGATTTTCGATCCCGCCGTGCGGTGTATCCCGCGGCAAGCGGGGGGCATCCTTTTTTGCGGTGCGCCTTCGCGCGATTAGCCGTCATTTCTGAATTTTGCAACCATATTCCAGGTATCGCCGCCCGTGGCGCGGGTCTTTCCGTTTATCTTTGCGGTCGTGAAGAGATAAACGCTCTCGCCGTCATGGAAAAGCTGAGGCCGCTCACGGCGCTGAAGCTCAAGGACACGGCCGCCTTTATAGGTGACCCTTCGGGTATACAGCTGCATCGGCTCGCACGGCCGCCAGCTGACCCCGTCGTCAGAGCAGAAATGCACGCCCGCACCAAGCGAGCCGGTGTAGACCCCCCGATTGTCCTCAGCAATGATCTCATAGCGCCCCGCATTCTTGAAAAGATACATATCCTCAATAGGCCCTTTGGGGAAAATATCGTGGGCGATGACTTTATACTCCCCGTCATAGCGCGCGCACCTTGCCACCGAGACTTTGAGAGAGCCGTCCCGAAACGCGAGTAAAACGCTTCCGTCCTCCTCGACGATCGCCGCGGGATTGTTGGCGTTTGCCGGGAGATCCAGCGGCCGGGCGGGGCGGATCCAGCCGTCCCGTATCGACCTTGAATAGGCAACCCCGATCCTTCTCGTCTCCATCCTGCCGTCCGGGCAGCCGATGTAAAAGAGGAGGTATCCGCCGTCTGTCTTGTGGATCTGCGGATTGTGCGCCATCCTGCTATCCCAAAATCCGCCGTCCCTTGCGGAAAAGATCACCCTCTCAAACCGAAAGGGAGAGTCAAGCGAGTCGGTGGATGCCAGGACGATCTCGGAGGCGATCATGTACCCTTGCGGAAAGCCGGTTTCCTTCGGCCAGCGAGAGGCAAACAGATAATATCTGCCGTCCTCCCCCTTGATGCAGGAGCCGCACCAAACGTAATAGCCGTCCATACGAAACCCGGTGGCAGGATCTACCTCATAAAATCCGTTTTCAAAATTCACGGGCCGCCGCCTTACGGAAAGAGAATGCTGACAGCACTCGCGCCCGCATCGCGGCGGATCTTATAGATCACGTGGTCGGGGCGATGCTCGTACACCGTGGCCGTGCCACCCGTCACGGTGGGCAGGGCGCGCTCACGCAGGCTGACAAAGAATTCATCCTCCACCACCTCGTTGCGGACGGCATCCACGGGGGCAAGGTCGATGCGGTAGCCGCCGTCGACCGTGTCGATCCCTGCGTAGGTCGTGTAGACCGCCTGCGAGGCAGACTGCTCGTTGTCCCTGCCAATGAGGGCACCGAAGGGCGAGGTAATGCGGCGGAGGTAATCGACCCACGCACCGACGTACTCGAAATTCTTCTCGGGCTGGAACTGGATAAAGTTCGTGAGGTGGGCAATAAAGTTCGGCGTAAAGCCGCGGTTGCGCGCATCCTCGAACACGTTCGGGAAATAGGCGGGGTCAATGCCAAAGGCGTTCCACGTAATAAAGCCCATGGCACTCCGCAGGAAGATCATGTCCTCAACCACGCTTTCACCTGCCCAGCCGCCAT
>JAGBZZ010000090.1 GCA_017652965.1 Clostridia bacterium
CAAGGAGAGCGGAAGTCCAAAGGGAAGGGCAAAAAGATAACAAATTGCGCACTGCAAAACGGCAAGCGGTAGGATCGGCAGGGTATAGCCGAGGATAAAGTCGGCGGCGGTCAGCGGGGTAGTGTACAGCCGCTCCAAAAGGGCGCTCCCTCTGTCTCTTGAAAGGACGGTAGCCGAAAACAGCGTCATAAACGAAAGCCCGAACACCGTGATCCCGGGGGTAAGATGCGCAATTTCAAAAAGCGGTACGGGGATATTGGCCTGGATGATGCTTAAAAGCAGGATCAGCACCAGCGGAAACCCCAGCCCAAAGGCCATGTTGAGGGGGTCACGCAGGATCTCCTTGGCGCCCCGCCTGGCAAGTGTCAGCATTTTCACAGTGTATCCCCCCTTATGATCCGCACAAAGGCGGCCTCAAATGACCCCTCCCCCGTGCGTGCCTTGATGGCCGCAGGGGTATCGCAAAGCAAAAGACGCCCGTCCTTCATGATGGCTACACGGTCGCAAAGTGCCTCTGCCTCCTCCATGTAATGGGTCGTCAAGAGGATGGTGACCTGCCCCTTCAGCGTGCGTACAAGATCCCAAAGCTCGCTCCTTGCAATAACGTCCAGCCCAAGCGTCGGCTCGTCAAGGAAGAGGATCCTTGGCTCGCTGATCAGTGCCATGGCAATGCTCAGCCGTCGGCAAAAGCCGCCCGAAAGCTTGGCGGCCTTCTTCTTGGCAACGCCGGATAGCCCAAGCAGGGACAAAAGCTCGTCGGTGCGTGCGCGGCACCGTGCCCTGTCAAAGCCGTGTACACCGCACATCAGCTCAAGATTTTCCCGCACCGTAAGGCCGGGGGCGACCGCCGTCTCCTGCGGTGACACGGCAATCGACCTCTTGATGGCGGCGGCATCGGTAAGAATGCTTTTCCCAAGGAGAAGGGCATCTCCCTCGGTTGGGGCTGTGAGGCAGGAAAGCATCCGCACGGTCGTGGTCTTTCCTGCTCCGTTGATACCGAGAAGGCCGAAAAGCTCCCCCTCCTCCACCGTCAGAGAAAGGGCATCCACGGCTACGGTGCCCCGATAGCGCTTGGTAAGCCCGATAGCCTCGATCGCCTTCATGCTTTTTCCTCCTTGTGCATTTTTCGCACCCCTTGATATACGTCGCTTACCATGCGGCTGACAAGCTCCTCGTCAAGGTCCAGAAAGTCGGTGGCCAGCATCGTGGCGATCCCATGCACGCACGCCCAGCATTCGAGGTGTATAAGCTCGGCCGTCCGGTGGCTGACACCGTTTGCTTGCATGATCATGCCGATAGAGGCCTCAAAGTCGGCGGTTGACTCCCGCGGCTTTCCCCCTCTGTCGCACATGAAAAGCAGCTTAAAAAGCTCCTTCTCCCTCTTGGCAAAGTGAACGTAAGCCATGCCAAAGGCCTTGTATTTCGGATATTGCCCGCTCTCCGCCTCCTCCTCCAAAAAGCCGAGATAGGTGGCATAGGCAGATCTTGTGACCTCCTCCTCCAGCTCCTCCATGGAAGAAAAGTTGGAAAAGATGGGCTGTGTGGAGCAGCCAAGCGCGGCGGCAATGGCGCGGGCACTGGGGGCGGATCCCTCTCCCGCGCGTACCAGGGCAAGCGCCGCCCCCAGAATGTCCTCTCTTGTGATCTTGGTTTTCGGTGGCATCGCGTCCTCCATAAAAAGCGTTTGTTATATATCACGTGTTATTTTATCACGTCTGGTGTCGTGTGTCAATAGGGAATCGAAAAAATAAAACAAGGACAGGGAAGAGGAAATCCTTCGTTGTCCTTGCTTTTTTTGCGATATGTGGTTGCTTTTTTCGTTTTTGTTATGTATTGTTTACAAACGGATGCTGACCTCACCGGCGCGCAAAAGGATCTCTCCCTCCGCGGTGGCCAGGCGCAGGGCACCGTCGTCCTCAATGGCCGTGGCCACGCCTGTGACGGTGCGCCCGGCATCCTGCGCGGTGACGGTACGCCCTATCACGACCGAGCGGCGGCGGTATTCCTCCATAAAGCTGCCGTCCGTCACCTCGGAAAGATTGCGGTAAAAGCGGTCAAGGATGGCGGCGGCCAGTACCTCGCGGCTTGGCGGCACGGCATGATCCCCGATGGCGGCGGCAATACCCGCAAGGCTTGGCGGTAGGGCACCCGGCAAAAGATTCACGCCGATCCCCACAATGCCAAAGGCAAGCTCGCCCGTCGGGGTAAAGCCGCCCTCAGTCAGGATCCCGGCAATCTTTCTATCGCCGATGCGCAGATCGTTGACCCACTTGATCCCCACCTGCACGGCGGCGGTTGCCTCAATGGCACGGGCGGCGGCAACCGCCGCATACGGGGTCATGCGCCCAAGAGAGGCCGCAGGGATCGGCATGCGCACCAGCATGCTCATATAAAGCCCTGCCTCAGGGGGGGAGGCAAATTCGCGCCCCAGCCGCCCCCGCCCCGCCGTTTGTGCCTCGGCAATCACGGCCGTGCCGTGGGGGGCACCCGCCTCGGCCATCTCGCGCAGGGTCAGGTTTGTGGAGGCCAGCAACGGGAAAACGTGAATGCTGTGTGGGGTGCTTTGGGAAAGGAGGGGGAGAATGTCGGCTTCTTTCATGGCTACCTCTCGGCTTTTTGTTGCTTTTTCCTTTTTATTATATCACGCGTGCGCGCGCTTGTAAAGATACCGCGGGAAGGAAAGCGGCAAGCGCTAGGATTTTTTTGAAAAAATCGACTTTCTATTGCAAAAAGCCTCCCTTCCTGCTATACTGAGGGTGATCGCTTCGGGCCCTGCCCGCCAAGGAGGAGAATATGAAAAAGATCGGCAAAGAGGTCTGCTTTCTGGCCGCAGAGGGGGATAACTCCCGCAATGGAGAGGGGGCCTTCCTCACCCTTCGCGACGGCTCGATCCTTAAGATCTATACCGCCTACGTAAGCCGCGATTGGCATGACCATGCCACAAGTGTGCTTGCGGGGATGGTCTCGCATGATGGGGGAGAAAGCTTTTCTGCCACCGGCGTTGCACTCGCCCCCGCACCGCACGCCGCCAATGTGATGAGCGTGTCGCTTCTCCGTATGCAAAACGGGGATATCGGCCTTTTCTACCTTCAAAAAATCAAGAAAGGCGATACCGTGCTTGACGAGTACCTCCTCCGCCGCTCGCAGGATGAGGGGAAAAGCTGGGGTGAGCCTACCGTCTGCATCCCGCCCACGGGCTATGTCGTAGTCAACAATGACCGCGTTGTCCGCCGCGCTGACGGGCGTATCCTTATCCCGTTTGCCCATCACGGCATGGGGGGATCCCCCGGGGAGGTCGCCGTCCTTTTCTCGGATGATGACGGCGTGACCTGGCAGGAATCCAACCGCCTTTGCCCGCCCTACTCGCACGATAAGGCAGGCCTGCAGGAGCCCGGCATTCTCGAGTTTCCGGATGGCCGCCTCTGGCTTTGGATGCGGACAGAGCTCGGCTTCCAGTTTGAGGCCTTTTCGGAGGACGGTGGCCGCACCTTCTCGGGTCTTCGCCCCAACCTCTTCTTTACCTCGCCCTGCGCCCCCATGCAGGTAAAGTCGGTGGGGAAGTATACCGTTGCCATCTTTAACCCGGTCGCCTTCAGCCGCCCCTTGGCCAACGAGGGGGTCTACTGGCACAGCTGGTGGGGCAGGACGCCCCTTGTGTGCGCAGTCAGTGATGACGGCGGCGCAAGCTTTGCGCGGTGCTATTATATCGAGGATGACCCGCGGGAAAACTACTGCTATCCCGCTATCCTGCCAAGAGAGGACGGCTTCCTTCTCGGCTATTACCACTCCAACGGCTCGCCGGTCTGCCTCAATAGCCTGAAGATCGTTAAGATCGACCTTGACGAGATCGCCGAATAAAACAAAAAGGGTACGTGCCCGGCACGTACCCTTTTGCTGTCTTAGAAGGAAATAAAGGCAAAGCTCCCCGCCGGCACTGTCAGACGGTAGACGTCACCGTCCTTCGAAAGTGTGGCGTCCCCCTCAAGCAGGGTAGGGGTGCCGCCATCCCGGAGGGTGACGCTAACCGTTTTCTCTGCCTCGGGCAGGGTGTACTCGCCGTCGGCCACCGTGCGGATCACGCCGTCGTGGTTAAAGACGGTCAGATAGTATCCGCCGCCCTTGCGGTGGTTGAGCATCCAGTGAAGCCCCCCATCCACGTAGGCGGGCAGTATACGGCGCAAAAGCGCAGGCACGTCCCCGATCTCGCAAAGGTTCGAAAAGTGCGCCGAAAGGTCAGAGCCGTAGGTAAGGTCAATGAGGTAATCGTATTTCTTAAGCATCCCGTCATCCCTGTTCAAAAGGTCGATGACGTCGGGCATATCCATATTTTTCAGACTGTTGCGCTCGCTTCCTATCATCGGATATGCCTTGGCGAAAAGCTCCGAAACACCGCGCTTGATATCGGCAAGCCGCTCGCTTTTGCTTTCGTAGCTGAAGATCTTATAGGGTTCATTCCAATCCTCAAGGACGGCAAGCTCCTTTGGCAGGACGGCGGCAATGGGGGTAACCTTGTCACCCACGTCCGCATATTTTTCGGTAAAGTGAAGGAAGTCCCGCTTGACCTCGCCATAGGGCGAAAGGGCATAGTCTGTCCCCTCAAGGAAGGTGTTGTAAAGCCCCCACTCCTCCGAGATAAAGGCGGCACCGCTGAGAAAGGCGTAGAGGAAGATGCGGCGCTGGAGCGAGCGGGAGTTACCGCCGTTCGGCCCGTACGGGCGCCACGGGAAATCGGCATTCCCGATGTTCCACTCGTTCTTTGCCCCGAAGTAGGAGCAGACAGAGAAGGGGCGGCTTCCCCACGGCTCGTAATAGATCCCAAAGCTTTTGCCCTCGCGGCGGGTCATACCGCGGGCATAACAGACCTGTATGCGGGTGTCGGCAGGGGAGGCACCCACCTCGGGCATCAGCCGCTTGGCACCGCACTGCATCTCAAACTGGTAAGCAAGGAAGGCGCTGTCACAGGGGATCAGCTCGCCTATCTTTTGCCGCTTTTTGTAGATGGCGGTCATATTGCGGTAAAACTGCTCGGGGGTAAGAGGCTTCCCCGCCGCCGTGATCTCCTCAAGCGTCATGCACTCCAGAAAGAGGTTCTTGTAGGGAAACTTTTCGCGGATGGTATGCTCAATGCGCTCGCCCGTCCATTCCTCGGCTGTGAGGGCGCAAAGCTTATGGTTGGCATCGCTTCTGTAATTGGAGAGCCACTCGTGCATCTGAAAGCCGTAGAAATTATCGCCCAGCATACGGCGGTATTCGTCAAGGAGGTCGGGGTCATAGACGTATTTGTCGATGTAGCACCCGCCCTGCAGGCGGTCGATATAAAAGGGGCACCGCCTCTCACGGAGGATCTCGTAAAGGCGACCGCCCTTTTTGGCGAGATTATTGAACTTCAGCTCCTCGGGAAGGTCGATGCTTTGCTGAAAGCGGATGCCGTCACCGTCTCTGACAAGCCCCGTGCGGAGCATGGCATCCCAGGTGTCGGGAGAATAGCCGTGAAAGAATACAAGCATGGTGTAGCTCCTTTCTTCTGTTCCTTACCGCCATTATAGCACGGCGGGGGAAGAAAAACAATGCACAATCGTCTCCGGCTTTCAGGAAAAAAGAGCAAACACGCAAAGGGGATGCCCCTTGGTGCTTGCTCTTTTTAATTATTTAGAAGATCGGGAAGCCGGCGGCCTCGTGGGCGGCGCGCAGCTCGTCACACATGGCAACGCACTCGTCCGCCGTCAGGATAGCCCCGGTGTGCGGGTCAAGCATCGCGGCCTGATACACGTGCTCCATCTTACCCGTGGCGGCGGCCTCAATGGTCAGTAGCTGGGGGTTGATGTTGGTTATGTTCATGGCGGCGCACTGCACGGGCAGACGGCCGACGTAGGTCGGATGGATGCCCTTGTTGTCAACAAGGCAGGGCACCTCCACGCAGGCCTCGCGCGGCAGGTTCTCGATAAGGCCGTTGTTAAGGACGTTACCGCCGATGCGCTCGGGGGTATCGGTCACCACCGCGTTCAGAATACGCGAGGCATACTCGTGCGAGAGGGTGTGGGAGATGTTGCCGCCCGCCATCAGCTCGTCACGCTGCTTCGACCAGCGCTCAATCTGGTTGATGCAACGGCGCGGATACTCGTCGATCGGAATGTTGTACTTCTCGATAATGTCGGGGCGATCCTTCTTGATGTACAGGGCGTTGTATTCGGCGTTGTGCTCACTGCTCTCGGTGCAGTAGTAGCCGAACTTCTCGATATAGTCGAAGCGCACCATGTCGTTGTGCTTCTCGGCACGGTTCTTCTCGTAGGCGCGGCGGCGGATCTCGGGATACAGGTCGTTGCCGTCCTTATCCTCGATCTCAAGCAGCCAGCCCATGTGGTTGATACCGGCGATCTTCTCGCGGCGACCCTCAAGCTTGTCCTCCATGCCAAGGCGGGTCAGAAGCCATTTGGAGCAGACCTGTACCGAATGGCAAAGACCGATCGTGTTGACACCGGTATGGCGGAGCATATAGCCGGTCAGAATGGCCATCGGGTTCGTGTAGTTGAGGAGAAGGGCATCGGGGCAGACCTCCTCCATATCACGGGCGAAGTCACGCATGACCACGATGGTACGCAGGCCACGGAAGATACCGCCGATGCCCAGGGTATCGCCGATGGTCTGCTGGAGGCCGTACTTCTTCGGGATCTCAAAATCGAGGATCGTGCAGGGGTCATACCCGCCGACCTGGATAGCGTTGATGACAAACTTGGCACCGCGCAGTGCTTCCTTGCGATTTTCAACACCCAGATACTTCTTGACGCGGGCGCGCCCCTCGTTGATATTTTTGTTCAGGGTCGAGATCAGAAGATAGGATTCTTCAAGACGGGCACCGTCGATGTCGTACAGGGCGATCTCGCACTCGCGCAGCGATTCGCGAAGCATGATGTCGCCAAGCACGTTCTTGGCAAATACCGTACTGCCGGCACCCATAAAGGTGATCTTAAGCATAGGAATACCTCCGTTGTGTGTATTTTAGGGGGATCATATTAACATTTTATCATAAAATTTCAAAAAAAGTATGACATTTTGTGCTTAAAACATGATATAATGTCACTTGCAATCCATAGAAAGGAGAAAAGCAAAATGGCAATACAGTATGAGCGCTACGTGGAAACGCGCCCGTCCTCGGGGGAGAGAAGGGGGGCACTTTCGGATTTTGTGCCCCTGTCCTACGGACAGCAGGCGTGTCGGGGCGGTCACTCCTCCTCCGGCATGCGTGACTACTTTATGATCCATTACGTCGAAAGCGGGAGGGGATACCTTTCCTACCGCGATAAGGAATATACCCTTGGCGCGGGGGAGATCTTTATTGTTTCCCCCGGCGAGTGGCATCACTACCGTGCCGATGAGCAGGATCCGTGGCATTATAGCTGGATCTGCTTCCGCGGTAGCCGCGCCGCCGATTTTCAGCCCCTGGCGCCGGTGCATGCTTATCCGCACGATACCTTCCGCCGGCTTCTTCGCGCGGCCGAATACGGCGAATACGCGGCCGAGCATATGGCAGGTTGCCTTTTTGAGATCCTCTCAAGCCTCCTGCGGGAGGAGAAAAGCGGCGGCGGGGAAGGTTATGCCGCCCGTGCCAAGCATATGGTGGATACCCTCTACATGCTGCCGATCACCGTCGGCGGGATCGCCAAGCAGCTGGCGCTTGACCGCCGCTATCTGCCCCGCCTGTTCCGGGAGCGCTACGGCGTTACCCTTCAGTCTTACTTAATACGCGTGCGCATGGAAAATGCCGTGCGCTATCTTGGGGAAGGGTACAACGCTGAGGAGGCGGGGCGGCTTTCGGGATATGAGGATCCCGTCAACTTTTACCGCATGTTCAAGCGGTATTACGGTGTCGGCCCGGCTTCCTACCGCCGCCGGAAAAGGGAAGAACGGGCGGATAAGTAAAATTTTACAATTCGACTCATGAATGTTTACAAAAAATTTACAATTAAATTTCAAGAAAAAATTTTATTATATTTTTATAAAAAACTATTGACAATTGCGAAGTGCAATGATATAATATTAAACTGCCTAACGTTTGCTTGTCCATATTATTCTATAGAAGGATTTTGATGGATGCAAACACCAAAAACCCTCATTTTTCGCCGTGGCGCAAGGGCGAAGCGCCGACCAGGTGAAATTTAGAAACGGAGTGATTCTACGATGCTGAAACCCCAGAAGCTCGGTAAAACCACGCGACTCAGTTTTTCCAAGATCAACGAGGCCCTGGAAATGCCGAACCTCATCGAGGTGCAGAAGAAATCCTTCGAGTGGTTCTGCAAGGAAGGTATGATGGAGGTCCTGCGGGACGTTTCTCCGATCAACGACTATTCCGGCAACCTTTCGATCGAATTCGTCGACTTCTCGATTGACTCTACCCCGAAGTACTCGGTAGAGGAGTGTAAGGAACGCGATGCCACCTACGAGGCACCCCTGAAGGTGCTTGTCCGTCTTGCCAACAAGGAGACGGGCGAAGTGAAGCAGGATCAGATCTACATGGGTAACTTCCCGCTGATGACCGATGCGGGTACCTTTGTGATCAACGGTGCGGAGCGTGTTATCGTTTCGCAGATCGTGCGTTCCCCCGGTATCATCTACAAGGTGAACGTCGACAAGGCCGGTAACCATACCTATGAGAACTCTGTCATCCCCTACCGCGGGGCATGGCTGGAATATGAGACCGATGCGCAGAACCTGTTCTACGTCAAGATCGACAAGAACAGAAAGCTGCCCATCACGGTCCTGGTGCGCGCCCTCGGGATCGAGAGCGACGAAGAGATCCTCGAGCTGTTCGGCAATGAGGAGATGATCGTTGCCACCTTCCAGAAGGACGAGTGCCGCAAGAGCGCCGAGGAAGAGAACACCACGCTTGCCGAGGCCGCCCTCAAGGAGATCTACAAAAAGCTGCGTCCCGGTGAGCCGCCTATCATCGAGAGCGCTCAGCTGGCCGTCAACAACATGCTCTTCGA
>JAGBZZ010000091.1 GCA_017652965.1 Clostridia bacterium
CCGCATGGGGCTAAAGCCCACAGCGCTTTTGCGGCACACCGCAAAAGTTCGACTCACCTGCGGTTCGCGGGGTAATGACACGGGACGGGTTTTTGCCGAGTAGGGCAGGGGCGGCGGATTTAGTCGGGGAACGTGCGCCTCGTCTGCCACATAGGACGCTCGCGCGCTCGCTATTCCGTCGCTACGCTCCTTACACCGTGCGTAGGGGCATAGCCCCGTCCTTCAACTCCTTGTGGCGAGGACTTCGCTTCGAGAAAACGCCGCACCGTGGCGTTTTCTCTTTGCTCACCCATGATACGAAAAAAACCACCCACGGGGTGGCTTTCGGCATATAGAGAGGGGGTATTCCGGGCTTAGGCACATTTCTTCATAAAAAATCGCCAATAAGATCTATACCGCAGAAAAGAAGAATATTACGCACAAGGAAAAAGACCAGAAAAAGTGCGGCCACCGCAAAAAAAGGCCATTTTTTTACCTTTTTTAACGAAAGCTCCTCCCCGCGTAAGGAGACCAAAAGAAAGGAGATCTCATAGTAAAGCACAAGAGAGATAAGAAGAAATATCCCCGGGTGATAGCGGCATGCGGCCGCAAGATCAAGCCGCAGGAGGGCGTGCGAGGCACGGGTGATGCCGCAGGTCACGCAGTAGATCCCAAGCGTATGCAAGGGGCAGATCAGAAACGCATCAAAAAGCGAAAAAGAGTCCAAAAAAAGAAAAATGGCAAGAGATGAGACAAGAAAAAGATTCGTGAATAGGTATTTTAAAAAGGGATGCCCCTTTGTAAAAATCTTCATTTTTTTCTCACTCCCTTGCAATTGTGTGCCGGATATGCTATAGTAATTATACTATGACAAAAAAGACCCGTCAAGAGAAAGTGAGGACTTTTATGAGCGATTTCTACGAAGAGGAAAAAAAGGCCGAGGCCGAAAAGGAAAAAAAGGAAAAGGAAAGCTATTTTCAATTTGATGAAAAGGCCGCCGCCGAGGAGGCAACGCAGGTGCCCCCTGCCCCGCGCTCGGATAGCTTGTCTATCACGGCCCTGGTTCTGTCGATCGTATCGGTGTTTTGCTGTTGTGGGATAACCGCTATCCCCGCCCTGATCTGTGCGATCATTGACCGCAAAAAGCGCGGCAGCTTCAATGCCTATAGCCTGATCGCCTTGATCGTTTCTATCATCTCTATTTTCATTTCTCTGATTGGCTTTATCACTTACATGATCGCGATCGTGGCCGCAATGGCAGAGATGGAGGGCGGCGGCGGATACGATCCTTATATCCTGCTTCCCATCCTGAACGGAAGAATGTAAAAATAAAAAGGGAGATACACTGCAAACAGTATATCTCCTTTTTTGTTTGCCTTAAAGAAGGATCTGATCGTTAATAACCAGAGAAAATCTTATGCCAAGGCGGCCTGCGGCACGCTTGCAAAGAAGCATCCGCTCAAGGAAGATCTCAAAATAGGAAAGCACAGAGCTGATCGCCGTGTCGATCGTCAGAGAAAGAGTCACGCGGGTGCGCTCTCTGTCCACCAAAAGAGAGGAGGAAATGACAGAGTAGTTCACACGGTCGTGAATATCAAAGCTCATCATGTCCGAGTTGCGCACACGGCTGCGGCGCACGTCGGATTTATCGGCAAGGATCAGGGCGGCCGTAATATCGCTGACGGCATCCCCCTCGCCCTCGTCATGGTTGCCGATGGCGGTCATCACTGTGGCAACCTCCTCGGGGGACATCCCCCGCTCACCGAGAAGCCGAAAGGCCATCAGTGCCCCGCTTTGCGAGTGCCCCACACGGTTGACGGCGTTGCCGATATCGTGCAGGTGCGCGGCGATCCTGGCAAGCTCCACCGTGCGGGCGGGTGCCCCCAGTGCCTCTAGGATCTCCCCGGCGCGCTTGGCCACAAGCCCAACGTGGGCAAAGCTATGCTCGGTGTAGCCAAGGGCGGAAAGAGAGGCATCGGCCATTTTTATATAGGTGGATATCTCCTCATCCTCAAAAAGCTCACGGTAGGTGATCATAAGCCCTCCTTAGTGGGCCACCGTGCTAAGGTACAGCACGCCGCCCCTTTCTGTTTTTTTCACGGCCACGGCCGCCCCCTCGGCATATAGCCACTTGGGCATGACAAGGGTCGCCGTGCGCAGGCTACTGCCCTTCTCCTTACTGAGGCGGATCGAGACAAAGCGCCCCCCGCGGATGCGCCCGTCTACCCGCCCGCCGATCGGCAGGGAGAAGAAAAATTCGCCGTCTGTGGCCTCGTCCTGGTCAAGCCCAAAGGCCACGTACAGGTGGGGGGTAGCGCCTACGGTACGGGTAGAAGCCAGCGAAAGATAAAGCCCCTCAAGAAAAACGGCACACGTCTCGACGGCACCCTCTGCCGCGTCTGTCGGCAAAAAGCCGAAGCAGTCTGCCATCCCGGCCACGCGGGAAAGCGGGGCAATGGCACTGGTGTGGATGGCGGCATAGGCCGCGCCGAGAAGGGCAAGATGATAGGCAGGGGAGGAAAGCGAAAGGGTCGCCGCCGCGGCAAGGGTGGTCCTACGCAGGATCTCGCCGTCAAGCGGCAGGTCATAAAAGGCAAGATACAGGGGCGCAAGCCCGGGCGCTTCCGCGTCCTCCTCTAAGGTATAGACCCCACCCGAAACGGGAAGAGAGGTAAGGATGTCTCTTGCCGCCGCCCTTGCGGCCTTGGCCATCTCCTTTTCGGCCGACAGGCGGTCTGCCATGGCGGCAAAGGCGGAAAGCGCCGCCGCCACCGCGCAGGAGGTCAAAAAGGGTCGGGTCGGGCGTGCGGTATCCGAAAGCGGGTCGGGTGCTACCACGTAGGCACCCCCCTCCGCCATCTTAACGGCGTGAGAAAAGAGATGTGTCACCGCGCTTTTTGCCACGGGGAAGGCCCGCTCACGCAAAAAGGCGCGATCCTCGGTAAAGAGATAGTAGCGGTAAAAGGAAAGGACAGCATCCGCCGTCTGGATCACGCGGCTGCGCCGCCCGTCTGCGGGCAGAAGCTCCCAGCCGCTGCGGTCGGTATAGTAAGGATAGCTTGCTCCGGGAACCCCCACCCCGCCAAAGCGCGCCTCGGCGATCGGCAGGAGCTTATAAAGCGATTGCAGGATAGCCTCGGCCTCCCGGCGGTGGCCGCCGTGCAAAAGGGCACACACGACCCGCAGATCCACCGACGGCGCCTGGCCAAAGGGGGCATGGGGATGATCCGGCCGCAGGGGCGAGCCGCCACGGCGGGCAAAGCACCGCAAAAGGTAGGCGGCGCCGTCTGCCGCAAGGGCAAGAGAGGGGTCCTTCGGGCGGAATTCGTTCTCTGCCCAATAGTCTCTCCAGGCGGCAATGTGTGAATTAAACAGGCGATTTTCCCCTGTTTTGTAAACATAACTACGCATTTCGTCCATGCGGGAGCGGCACACGTCACCCAGCCGATTTTCACTGTCGGCAAAGAAAAGGCAAAGGGTCAGGCTTTCGTTTTTGGAGACCGTGCCGGAAAGGACACCGCCTCTGTCCCGCGCCTCGATACGGACAGGATCGGGCGAGAAAAGGCAAAGCTTTTCCTGCCCTGCGGTAAGCGGCCTTTCCCCCACCAGCATATCCCCGTTGACGGTAAAGCGCATGGGGCTGTCCGAGGGGCTCTTTAAGGTGTAGGAAAGCAGCACGTCCCCGGGGGCATTTACCCGCTTTTGGATCAGCAGCATCGGCTTATCGGCAAGGGCGCAGGCGCGCATCTCCACCGTGATGCCGTCGGCATACCGGCAAACAGAGGAGAAGATCGCCTCGTCGGTCGAAAATTCGGTACTGACAGAAAGGGGCGCAAGCGTCCTTCCAAGATACGAAACCGTCGGGATCAGCCAGCCGTACGAAAAGATCGGTGCGGCACCCGTGGGGGCGAAAAGACGGTAAAGCGCCGAGGCGGGCAGCCCGGGCGGCGTGGGCAGAGAGGGGGTAATGCCTCCCTCGGCATCCATCGGAAACAAAAGGTCTCCGTTGCCGAGAAGCGGGGCATAGCAGTGGGCGGGGTCATCCCGATATTGATGTCTCATGGCAGTCTCCTTTCGGTAAGATCGCTTTGGTATTATGTGTATATAGTATAACGGAAACCCCCCTTTTTTTCAAGCATCCGTACAGAAAAAGAGGAAAAATTTTTATACTTTCGGGCAAAAGCACGAAAAATCAAAAGAATTGCACGGTAAAAGGGGAAAAATTAAAAGAATAGGGGTTGAAATTTCAAAAAATGTGCGATACAATAAAGATGCCCCCTTTTGTGGGGCTTCATATTACAGAAAAGGAGAATTGCGATGTTTCCTGTTGCTATACAGCTTTACGGTATGCGCCGTGAGCTTGCCGCCGATTTTGAGGGTACCCTCAAAAAGATTGCCGAGATGGGCTATCAGGGCGTAGAGTTTGCAGGCCTTTGCGACCATAGCTACGAGGAGGTCAAGGAGATCTGTGCCCGTGTTGGCCTTGTTCCCGTTTCCGGCCACGTGCAGGTCCGCTTTATCGAGGCCGACCCTGCCATCCCCGCAGGCTATGCTACCCTGGGTACAAAGTACCTCGCCATCCCCGGCCATCAGTGGGGGGACGATAAGGACTTTGCCACCTCGATGGCCCGCTTCCGTGCGGCTTGTGAGGCCGTCCGTGCCACCGGCAGCCGTATGCACTATCATAACCATGCCAACGAGATCTACTGCAAGATCGGGGATAAGTATCAGCTTGACGCGATCTTTGACGAGATCCCTGCCGACCTTCTCGGCTGTGAGTTTGACGTGGGCTGGCTGACCGTGGCGGGTGAGGACCCTGCCGAGTGGATCCGCCGCTACGCCGGCCGTGTGCCGATGCTGCACATGAAGGATTTCTACTTTGCCGAGCCCGGTAAGGCCGCAGGCAAGAACCCCGCCGACCTTGCCGACGCGACGCTTGGCCGTGGCCGCCTTAACGTGCCCGCCGTCCTGGAGGCCGCCAAGACCTCGGGTGTGGAGTGGCTGATCGTCGAATTTGACGAGCCCGAGGCCGGCATGACCGCCTTCGAGTGCGCCAAGGAGTCCTACGATTACCTCGCGTCCCTGCTTTAATAAAATTGGTGAATATCACCTGTAAACAGAAAGGAAAGATATCATGGCAGATAATCTGAATACCTTCTCCTATGAGGAGACC
This sequence comes from Clostridia bacterium, assembly GCA_017652965.1. Next base: position 5,153 of record JAGBZZ010000091.1, read on the forward strand.
AAGGCCGTAGACGCCTCCAAAAAGTTCCGCTACGGTGTGATCGGTACCGGCTGGATCGCCGAGTATCATATGCGCGCTCTTCTGAAGCAGCCCGACGTTGAGGTTGTGGCGGTTGCCGACCTCGTTCCCGGTAAGGCCGAGGCATTTCTGAAGAAGTTCGATATCCCGAACCCCGTCAACGTATACCCCGACCACCTCTCGATGCTGAAGGCCGAGAAGCTGGACGGCGTCAGCGTTTGCACCTACAACGCCACCCATGCCGAGTGCACCATCGATGCCCTGGAGCATGGCGTCAGCGTTCTGCTTGAAAAGCCCATGACGGTTACCCTTGACGAGGCCGTGGCCATCTGCCGCGCCGAGAAGAAGAGCGGTAAGATCGTCTCTGTCGGCTTCCAGCCCCGTTTTGACGAGAACATGAAGATGATCAAGAAGATCGTCGAGAGCGGTGAGCTTGGCGAGATCTACTACATCCAGACGGGTGGCGGCCGCCGCCGCGGTATCCCCACCCCCTTCGGCACCTCCTTCATTGAGAAGAAGACGGCCGGCATCGGTGCCCTTGGTGACATCGGCTGCTACTCGCTTGATATGGTGCTCAACGCCATCGGCTATCCGAAGCCTCTGACCGTTTCGGGCTACAAGTCCGACTTCTTCGGCAAGAGCCCGCTCTACTCCAACAAGCCCGAGTATGCCGACATCTTCTCGGTGGATGACTTCGCCGCCGCGTTTGTCCGTCTTGAGGGCGGTATCATCCTCGACTTCCGTATCGCTTGGGCGATGCACGTCGACACCCCCGGTGACACCATCATCTTCGGTAAGAAGGGCGCCCTGCGCATCCCCTCCACCGAGTGCTGGAACGGTACGGTCGGCGGTGCGATGACCATCTACCACGACGTGGCCGGCAAGCAGGTTACGACCACCGTGCCGATTCTGAAGACCCCCCACGATCTCTTCGACCTGAAGATCCGCTCCTTCGTGGATGCCGTCAAGGAAGGCACCCCCGCCCCCGTTCCCACCAGCCAGATCCTCTTCAACCAGGCCATCATCGACGGCATCGCCAAGTCCGCCGAGGCTGGCAAGGAGATCGAGGTTGTGATCCCCGAGATCTAATCTCGCGGGCAGAAATTGTCCGACCGCAAAAAGCACCTGCATCACGCAGGTGCTGTTTGCTTACGTCGTTGTCGGGGCGTGCCCACACCTCGACGTATTGTATATACGCCTTTGGCGTGTGCATCCCCTTCCGCCTAGTCTCGAACAATTTCTGCTCCGCGAGATCCTTCGTAGCGAGCTTGGGCAGGGGCGCAAGCCTTGGTCGGGGATAGCCTTGGTCGGGGAACGTGCCCTTCCGCGCCAGCCCGCGTGTCATCTTGAGCGGAGCGTAGCGGAGTCGAAACCCGACCCGAAGGGGAGTGGCGAGGGGCGAGGAGTTCGCCCCGAGGATCTCGCAAAGATTACCGCAAAAGCCCCTTGCATAGCCGCCGAAGATGCTTTGGCTACCCGCGAGAGAAAAGGCGTATGTTAGCCTTCCCCAGCGGGGGAAGGTGTCGCGCATAGCGTGACGGATGAGGCGTGTTGCAAAGCGGTCGAAGAGGTTTATACGAAGGAATATGCAAGGCTATTCTTGGTAACCTCTTTTGTTACCTCTTCGTATTTTTCTGCGGGACACCTCATCCACCGCGAAGGCGGTCCCCCTTCCCCCGCTGGGGAAGGCTATGGTTGCCCTGCTTTTTGGGAGTAGCCGCGGCATCTTCGGCCTCTTTACAGAGGGGCTTTTGCGGTGACCCCGGCGAGATTCCGCG
>JAGBZZ010000092.1 GCA_017652965.1 Clostridia bacterium
GGCCGCGGCAAAGGCGGTGGAGGTGTCCCCATGCACAAGGAGCAGATCGGGTCTTTCCTTCGCAAGCAGCGGGGGCAAGCCCGCCAGCACGCCACGCACCGTGTCAAGGGCGCTTTGCCCCTTTTTCATCAGCGAGAGATCCGCATCGGCCGAAAGCGAAAATTCCGACAGCACCCCGTCTGCCAGCTCCTTGTGCTGACCCGATAGGATCAAGGCGGCGCGCACCCCTTCCCTTTTGCGGAGCGCGTGGATCACGGGGCACATCTTGATCGCCTCCGGTCGCGTGCCGATCACGGCGGTTATGTTCATAGGCTATCCCCCTTTTTTCATCATTTTATGAAAAAAGGGAAAAAAGAAGAACTGCGGAACGCAAGGGCATTCCGCCGTTCTTTTATTCTTCCTCCCGAAGCTCGATGGGCAGGCCGTCGGGATCCTTTACAAAAAACATGCGCGCACCGCTTTGGCTATCCCGCCGCATCGGCTCGGGCAGATGACCCGATGCAAGAAGGGAGGCACGCAGGGCGTCAAGATCGCGGCAGATGAAGGCAAGATGGCGCACGCCGTACGCCTCGGGGTCGCTTGGGCGCGGGGGCTTACCGCCCGACACGAACAGCTCAAGCGTCATGCCGCCGCCCGACAGAAAGCAGACCTCGTCCCCACGCGCAGGGCGAATGATCTCCTTCACAAGCGTAAAGCCGAGCGTGCGGTAGAAGGCAAGCGAGGCCTCCTTACATGAAGAGAGCAGGGCTATATGATGGTGGGCGATCATTTCGTGATCCCCCGATAATCCCTTTTCACAGCCTCATAGCTTTCCAGGTTGCCGATATCGTAGCGCTTGCCGGGCATTTCCATGGCGTGCACCGCACTCGTCCCACACAGCCACGCGATATAACTACCGGGGGCGTCCGTGCCGCAGCCTGCGGCAATGGCCTCGGGAATGCGGTGGGCATCCTGCTCCGTATAGAAGTAGAAGGGGGGACAGCACCAAGTGGACTTCGGCTCGGCAGGCTTTTCCTGCATGGAAAGGACAAGGTCGTTTTCGTCGACCTCGACCACGCCGCTCTTTTGGAGGCGTGCCTTTTCGGCCTCGTAGTAGCGCATGATGCAGGAGGTCTTTTTCTCCTCGGCATAGCGCACGAAGGCGGTGAGGCTGAAGTCCAGCACGTTATCGCCCGCAATCACCAAAACATCGTCCGAGATGCCGAGCTTTTCGATGGCAAACTCGATATCCTTCACGGCGCCAAGGCGGGTCTCGTTGCTTTCGGTGCCGTCGTCCACCACCGTGACCCTTTGCGCCTTGGTCCTTGCCCAGGCGGCAAAGTGATGGGCAAATTTGTGGTTGGAGATCACCACGTATTCATCGACAAGACCCGCACCGTCGATATCGTCAACGAGCCAGTCAAGGATGGTCTTTTCCCCCACGGTCAAAAGGGGCTTCGGAAAATTTTCGGTCAAGGGATAAAGGCGGGTCGCATAGCCCGCCGCGAGGATCAGACATTTCATAGCTTCACTCCATCGGCGCTTTCACAGATATGCGCGGAATATTTGCCCGCAAGGTGCGGGAATTTTTTGAGGTATTCCCTCTCCATGGTTTCAAGAATGGCGTCCTCGTAGGCGGGGTCGATCAGTGCCATACAGCACCCCTTGAAGCCCGCACCCGAGAAGCGGCCGCCATAGATGCCCTCCGTCCTCGTCATGATATCGTAAAGGGCGATCAGCTCGGGGCTACCCGTTTCCCACAGCTCGATCGAGCTTTTGCCGCTTGCAAAGGAAAGGCGGCCAAACTCCTCGATATCGCCGCGGCGGAAGGCCTCTGCCCCCGCGCGCACGCGGTCACATTCATCGTAATAGTGGCGGGCGCGCTTTGCCCAGCTTTCGGGCAGGCGGTCGGCGTAGGTATCAAAGATCTCGCGCGGCAGGTCGCGCAGGTAGGTTTCACGGAATTTGCCGTATTCCACGCCCGCGTAGGCCTTGAGGGCGTAGGCGGCGGCGCGCGCTTCGTCCACGCGCATGTTGTACTTGCTACCCGCAAGGCTTCTTTCAAGTCCGCTGAAAAAGATGGCGATCTTATAGGGCTTCATCCCGGGGGCGGCAGGGATCAGCTCATAGCTATCGTCCAGCATATCCATATACAGCAGGTGATCGCGGCGGCAATAGACCTCACAGCTCTGATCCAGCTTGCCGCAGGAAACGCCCACATAGCGGTTTTCAGCCTCCTGCGAGATCAGGATCATCTCCTGCGGGGTGAGGCTGATGCCGTTCATTTTGCAAAGGGCGGAAAGGAAGGTCAGGATCACCGCGGCCGAGGAGGAAAGACCCCCGATGGGAA
>JAGBZZ010000093.1 GCA_017652965.1 Clostridia bacterium
GGCACCGGGCTTTCTATGCAAAATGAAAACAAAACCTTACAAACTATCACGGAATCAGAACGGAAGTGTGCGAAATAGGTACAGGAACGATCTCTCCATCCTCAAGGACGGTAAAGCCCTCGGAGATGCTTTCCTCCAGGGTGATCGCCCCCTCGCTCTCATAGGTCAGGGTCAACACCAAAAAGGCAAAGCGGGTGCGGTAGGCATTCGGCGCGGCCATCACCGCCGTGACGGTGCCATCCTTGACCGTGGCAGTCGTCATAGTGCGGCCTTCGGCCTCGGCACGGACCCCCTCGGGCAGGGTAATGGTCATAAGAAAGCCGGCCACGTGCACCTCGCCCTCCATGTAAAAGGTGAGGGTCACCTGCCTTGCGCCGCTATCGGTCGTTTCGGAGGAGGTGATATACGGGGTGACGGTGTTGCTTACCCCCGGTATCCCTGTTACGGGCGCGGTCGTGGTGACGGGGGGCGTGGTGGTGTCATCGCCGCGGAAGCGCACACTACAGGAGGACAGGAAGGACAGAAGAAGCAAAAAGCTGAGGACAAGGGCAAGGCTACGGATGGTTTTCATAGGCACTCCTTTATTCTGCACACTCGCGGCTGGGGGAATGCCCAAACGCGCGGCGGAAGCATTTCGAGAAATAGGAAGGGTCGGCAAAGCCGCAGGCCGCCGCCGTCTCGGTAACAGAGCGACCCTCGGCGATCATTTCCTTGGCGTGGCCAAGGCGGATACGTGAAAGCGATTCTGTCACGGTTTCGCCGTATTTCTTCTTATAGGTGGCCGTCATGGTCGCGCGGCAGCAATGAAAACGGCGACAAAGCGTGTCGATGGTGACGTGCTCGTTATAGTGGTTTTCCATGTATACACGCGCCGCCTCGGCGGGGGATTCGCCATTGGCGCGCAGGAGGTTAGAAAGCGCGATATACCCGGCGCACGCCGTCATAATACGGCCGAATGCCTCGATGGTCGCCCGTGAGCAGACCGGGATCTCGGCCACGGCGGCCTCTGCCTCCTCGACGGACAGGCCGTGCCGCAAAAGCCCTGCCATGACCCGCTCTCGCTCGCTGTCTCCCTCACCCAGCACCTGCCCCATCATCAAAAAGCCCTGCAGGGCCCCGTCCTGATAGATCGGACTTATGGCCTCATAAAGGCCCATGTGGCAACGGTAGACGTAAATATGCCCGGCCTTTTTGGCCTCGGCAAAGGCAGAGGCATCGCACTCCACGCAGGAGGGGCGAAGCGCACAGGCATGCACGGCCGAGCAGAACAGCGAGGGGACAGCGGGATAGGCCGCAATCTCCCGTGTGGTGGCATCGTGCAAGGAAAGGCGAAAGCCGGATGCCTCGTAAAGGGCACGCAAAAGCGCCGCAATCTCTTCCCTATGTATCATACTGAACCTCTTTTTGGTAAAAAAACTTGAAGAATATCGTCTCAATTATCCGATTTTACTTATTATTATACGATTTTCCATTGAAAAGTCAAGACTTTTCCTATATAATTGTGACAGAATACAAAAAACAACACAAGTTGGAGGATCATCCTATGGCCAATCTCACCCGCGAGGAGCTCTGCCGCAAGATCGACGAAGCGATCACCGCCTTTGCCCTGGAGGGGACGCCCGTCTCCTGCACCCTGTACGGCAGCGGTCACATCAATGACACCCACCTGCTGATCACCAAAAAGGATGACGGCACCGAATGCCGCTATATCCTGCAGCGCATTAATCATATCGTGTTTCCGCATCCCGCCGAGGTGATGGAGAACATCCACCACGTGACCGCCCACCTGCAGAAGAGCATTGCCGCCCGCGGCGGTGATGTCAAGCGCGAGACCCTGACGGTCGTGCCCACCAAGGAGGGGGCGGCGCACTACTGCGATTCTGTCGGCTCCTTCTGGCGTGTTTACCTCTTTATCGAAAACAACCTGAGCCTTGACAAGGTGGAGACCCCGCATCAGTTCTATCAGAGCGGTGTCGCCTTCGGCCGTTTCCAGAGTCAGCTTTCCGACTTCCCCGCCGACACCCTGCATGAGGCCATTGTCAATTTCCATAACACCCCCGTCCGTTACGGCAACCTTATGCGTGCCGTAGAGAAGGATGCCGTAGGCCGCCGTGCCGAGTGCGAGGCCGAGATCGCCTTTGCCGCCGAGCGCCGCGAGTTCTGCGAGACCCTGTACCGCGCCCATGCCGAGGGCAAGCTTCCCCTGCGTGTGACCCACAACGACACCAAGCTGAACAACATCCTCTTTGATGCCACCACCAAGGAGCCGCTTTGCGTCATCGACCTTGACACCATCATGCCCGGCTTCTCGGTCAACGATTTCGGTGATTCCATCCGCTTTGGTGCCACCACCGCCGCCGAGGACGAGACCGACCTTTCGAAGGTGCGCATCGACCTTGACCTGTTTGAGACCTTTGCCCGCGGCTTTATCGAGGGCTGTGACGGCCGTCTGACTGCTGAGGAGATCGCCCTCTTGCCCGTCGGCGCCAAGATGATGACCCTGGAGTGCGGCATGCGCTTCCTCACCGACTATCTTGAAGGGGACACCTACTTCCGCATTCACCGCGAAAAGCACAACCTGGATCGCGCCCGCAACCAGTTCCGCCTTGTGGAAAGCATGGAGGAGCATTGGGAGGAGATGGCCGCCATCGTGGCACGCCTTGCCAACGCATAAGGGCAAGGCCTTTCCCGCAATGATA
>JAGBZZ010000094.1 GCA_017652965.1 Clostridia bacterium
TGCCCTTCCCCAGGATGAGAAGAAGCGCGTCCAAAACGAGAAAGACAGAAAGCACGGTGAACGAGCCGCGGCGCAGGCGGCGACGCTTTTCCTCGGTACGGCAGGGCTTATTTTTGGGAGTGACGGGCGCCTTAAGCGCGATGGTGATATAGCCGAAGAGGTAGATGGCGGCCACGGCGGGCAAAATGATACGATATAACGGCAGCTGTACCACAAGGAAGTGGCAAAGGGCGGAAAAGCCGCACACGAAAACCACGCTGTATACAAGGCAGTTATACAGCCCCCGGGAATGCGCGCCCCCCGTCAGACGGCGCAAAAAGCCGACCGACAGAAAAATGGTCAACACCTCGGCGACAAAGCCGAATATGATGCCGATGGTAAGCGAGATGATAAGGATGGCAAGAAACTGGAAGATGCCGATCAGCCCGTAGGCGATCACGGCGACCTCGTCCTCGTTTTTGCCAAGCTTTTGCCCGATCGATGCGGCAATTGCCTTTGCTCAGCTTTCCATACCTCAGGATTTCTTGGCGCGCTTGCGCTTGACAAGGAAATAGGCAAGCAGGGCGATCGCCACAAAGAGGATGTTCATCGGGATGCCGCACAGGGCACGGGTGATCTGCCCTTCGATGGTGGCGGTGTTATCCATAATGGCATCGAAGGTCTCCATGCCGAGGAAAAGGCTGATCACAACACCGGTGATAAGCTCTGCCACCACGATGAGAACGCCCGAAAGCATAATGCCAACGGTGGACTGCAGAACCGGGAATTTGTTATAGGTGATGGCCACGACGGCAAAGATCAGGAAGATCAGCACCGTGTGGAAGCCGAAATCGATAAGGCCATAGTTGAAGATGATGCGCACCACGATCGCGATCCCCGAGAAGATCAGCGAGGTGAAGAGAAAATTTTTGGAGCGGAGGGGCTGGTTGGCAAAGGCAAAGAGACAAACAGCGCACCCCATGGCCTGCGGCACAAAGCCGAGGATGATATCGAAAAGAAGCAGTGTAAGGAATTGCATATCGGCAACCGCCTTTCAAAAAATCAGATTTCCCGCTTGGGGCAAACGGCCTTCACCGTATAGTACACCACGATCGCGGCGAAGGAGTGGATAAGCACGTCCCCGGGACTGAGGATATATATGCCAAGGTCAATATAATCGGCAAGGATGGGATATTTGCACGCCCCGGTGAACATGGTATGCAAGGAATCGATCATCCCGCCCTCCAGCTGACCGTCACGGTAAAAGCCGATAAGACGGGAAAGGGTGGGGGCAGAGGGCATATGCCCGCCGTTGGCGTTGATGACAATGCGATTCATAAGGGTGCCAAGCAGGGTGATGAAGACACCGACAAAGGCCGGCACGGTGATACGCCGACGGAGGATGGCAGGCAGAAGCGACAGGATGATGGCGCGCTGCAGCCACGGGGCATATTGGACGAAGTAATGGTTGCCGCACCAGGCAAACACAATGAACACACCGTGGCAAAGGCAGGTGGCAAGCAGGGGATAAAGATCCCACACGCAAAACACACGGTGCGCACGGTAGCCCTTACAGTACGCAATGATAAGCGGAATCACGATAAAGGGTGTCATAGTAACCCTACCTTATAAACACTAATACAATGTAATTATAGCACTCCTCCCCAAAATGTCAATACTTTTCTCCCCAAAAACGCGCCAAAAAACCGAAAAACGGGTCATTTTATCGAAAAAAATATGTCTTTTTATCCATTTTCTTGATAAAAAGGGGTTCTTTTGTTGTGAAATATGCCCTCACACGCCACAAACGGCATTGCCACTTCCCCGCTCTTTCCCCATTTTTTCGCCCCATGGCCTACCCGTGGTGGGTTTATTTTTTCGGCAGGTTTTTGGAGGGCTCACGGCTATGCATCCCGCGCGGCAAAAGAGGGTGGGATACCCGTGCTTCAAAAATCCGCGCACGGGTGCCATCCCATTTTTTTTGACACCGATTGACAAAGCCTCCGCTTTGTGCTAAACTGAAGGTGACAACGCAAAGAACGCATTACGTGAGGTCTTTTATGTTACTGAAAAAGGATAGGATCCCGCAGGAGGAGGAGCTTGACCCCATGGGAGGTGTCGGGCATCTTTTGCTGGAGCATATGGCCGAGGCACTTTCGCTTCCCACGGCTGTTTGCGGCTTTTCCCGCGCGACGCTGGCACCGGGGGCGGAAGTCGGCTTTCACGTCCACGACACCGATGCCGAGGTGTACTACATTCTCTCGGGTATCGGGGAATACTGTGACGGTGCCGCCACCTATCGCGTGGAGGCAGGGGACGTCAGCTACACGCCGCGGGGCGAGGGGCACGGCATCAAAAACGCCGGAAACGAGCCGCTGATATTTATTGCGATGAGCATGCAGTAAAAAAGCGACACTGCATATCTATTATAATTTAGGAAAGAAACCGTAAGGAGCAACATATATGGACGCTTTGAAGCAAAAGTGGTTGGATGCCATCGGCAAGCCGTCTACCCTCTGTGGCTACGGAGCTGCAGTGCGCACCTCAACCTTTTCGCATCCCGAATTTGATGCCGAGTGGTATAGCCAGCCGACCCTTGGCGGGCGCCCCCAGCGTGTACTGATGCTCTTCCCCCCCTCTCTTGTCGGGCAGGCGCCTGCGGTGGCCGTCCCCTTTTATTACCCCGAGGCGATGCTGGGATACGACCCCGCCAGCGGCGAGGTGCTGGAGCGCTTTCGCGGTATTGAGATGATGCTGCAGCTTGTGCGCCGCGGCTATATCGTGGCCTCGGCCGATGCCTATCACCTCACCTATATAGAAAGCGAAAAGGCGCGGGGGGATTTTTCCCGTTGGCAGGATGCGGCCGATGCCCTGCGAGGGGATCACCCGCACTTCAGTGGGATCGGCAAGCTTTTGGACGACACCCGTCTTCTTATCGATCTTATGGTGAGTGATGCGCGTGTGGACAGCGAAAGGATCGGCATTGCCGGGCACTCGCTTGGCGGTAAGATGGCCTTTTACAGCGGCTGCCTTGATACGCGCGTGCGTGCGATCCTGGCAAGCGATTTTGGCATTTGCTGGCATCAGACAAACTGGGAAAGCGACTGGTACTGGGGCAAGGACGCGGCGCGGCTTTCTGCCGAGGGCTTTGACCATGCCGAGCTTCTCAGCATCGCCAAAAAGCCCTTCTGCCTGATTGCCGGGCAGTATGACAACGAGGAAAGCTATGCCGCCATGCGCCGTGCCAAAGGGTACCGCGAGGGGGACGGGCGCCTTCACTTTATCCATCACGCGACAGGCCACCGTCCGCCGCTTTGGGCACTTTCCGAGGGATATGACTTCCTAGACAGGCACTTAAAAGGCTGATGCCAAGAAAATGACAAGTAAGATTTACAAATGCAAAAAGGGCTACACCGTCTTCGCGTAGTGGCTCTTTTTTGTTTCCCCTCCCCCGCTGCGCACGAGGCAAAACTTCATCGGGAAAAGCGGCTTTTTTGTTGACAGGGGCAAAGGGGTATGCTATAATAAAGTCAATTTATGCATAGCATAAAACCACAGAAAAATTACTTACCTACAAGGAGATATCACCGTGAAAAGCAATGAAATGATCTGGTCCTGCCTTTTGCACCTTGGCGCCAATATGTGGCAGGATAAGTACGCCCCCGTTGGAAAGAACCAACACCACGCCACCCCCTACTCCAACGTGTACTGGAGCGACGAGCTGCGCTTTGACCGCGACA